>QIEJ01000115.1 GCA_003228585.1 Pseudomonadota bacterium | reverse complement strand
CCCTATCTATCGGAACTTCTTCTGTCCTCCGGCGATTTCAAAACGCTTCCGGACCGCGCGGAGTTGGAGATCCACAACTCATCCGACAGCGGGAGGCGCATCATCGGGTACAGTTTGTCGGCTGTTTACAGTGCGCAAAAGGAACGGTTGGGCACGGCCCTGTTTTTCAAGGACCTCACGGACGTGGAAAGAGAGGAGACAAAGGAGAGAATCAGGGATCGGTTGGTCACACTCGGTGAGATGGCTGCCTGGATGGCGCACGAAATTCGAAATCCTCTGGCCAGCATCGAGGTCGCGGCCGGTTTACTGTTAAGAGAGGAGACGGATCCTTCCCGCCAGGAACACTCCCAGGACATTTTCACCGAGGTTAAAAGGCTGAACCGCATCATCACGCAGACCCTGGATTTCGTCCGGTCCCGACCTGTGAATCTGGAGGAATGCGACATTAACACCCTCCTTGTGGATATCATGGAGGAATGCCTGAAAGGCAGGGGGGACATTGAGTACTGGCACTCCTTTACCGATTTCGGCAGTGTTCTGCTTGACAGGAGTCAGGTATCCCAGGCCCTGAGGAACATCATCAAGAATTCCTGCGAAGCCATGCCCGGCGGCGGCGTGCTGGTTGTTTCGACACACAGGGTCTCCTCTGATGTCGACCACCAGATTCCGGAGATCTTTAACAGGCATGTGATCAGGGAGATGGAGAACCTGGTTATCGAGATCAGGGACACAGGCGTTGGGATGCCTGAAGAAGTCAGGGAAAAGATATTCACACCGTTCTTCACGACAAAGAGCGGAGGAACGGGAATCGGGATGTCCCTTGCACAGAAGGTCATCACCGAGCACTGGGGGTTCATCGATGTGGAAAGTTCCCCTGGCGATGGGACCAAGTTTAAAGTTATACTTCCAATTCTCAGAACAAAGGATTGACAGTGGATTGACAGGGTCGGATAAGGGGAAAAATCCCCGGGAGTTATCGTGGCAAGGTTGCTGGTAGTAGAGGATCAGGAAGTCCTGAGAAAGGGCATCGTCAAGTTCTTTCGGGACGTTGGCCACGAGGTCGACGACTCGCCTGAGGGAGAATCGGCAGTGAAAATGCTGGACCAGGTCGATTATGATGTTGTCATCACCGACCTGAAGCTGCCCGGGATCAGCGGGATGGAGGTCCTGAAGGAGACCAGAATAAAATCCCCCAATACGGATGTCCTGATCATGACCGCCTACGGGACCATTGAGAACGCCATTGAGGCCATGAAACTGGGAGCCTTCGATTTTCTTCAAAAGCCCTTCGGGATCCCTGAACTGGAGATGAGGGTCGAGAAGGCCCTGCACCGGAGAATACTGGAAAATGAGGTTGACTACCTTCGGCACGAAAGAGATGTTATCTACCGGATCGAGGACATCATCGGTGAAAGTCCCGCCATCAGGGATGTACTGAAGATTGTTAAAAAAGTGGCCCGTTCAAAATCCATCATCCTGATCACCGGAGAGACGGGAACCGGAAAAGAACTGGTCGCTGCAGCCATACACTACAACAGCCCAAGGGCCAATGGGAGCTTTATCAAGGTCAACTGCGCCGCCATACCGGACGATCTTCTTGAAAGTGAGCTTTTTGGCCATGAAAAAGGTGCTTTCACCGGGGCTGTGAACCAGCGCATTGGCCGTTTTGAACAGGCCAACGGAGGAACCATCCTTCTCGATGAGATCGGGGACATGAGCCACGTAACTCAGGCCAAGATCCTCAGGGTCATTCAGGATCAGCAGTTCGAGAGGCTCGGTGGAAACGCTACTATCTCCACCGATGTCAGGGTCCTGGCCGCTACGAACAAGGACCTGGCCCGCGAGATGGAGCTTGGGAACTTCCGTGAGGATCTTTATTTCAGGCTCAACGTTGTTACCCTTCACATCCCGCCTTTGAGGGATCGGGGGAGCGACATTGAATTCCTGGCGGAATTTTTCATAAAACGCTTCAACCGGGATCTGGGCGCGAACGTCAAGGGATTCAGTGACGACGCAAGAGCATCGCTGCTGGATTACCATTGGCCGGGGAACGTTCGCGAACTGGAGAACACCATGGAGCGGGCAGTTCTCATGGGGGAGGGCGAATATCTGGAAGCAGACGACCTCAATATTCCCAGGCAAACCCTTGCCACAGCAGGTGGAGGCCCTGGTACTGCCGGAGGATTGCAGCTGAAAAATCTCGAAAAGGAAGCAGTTCTCGAGGCCCTGCGCAAAGCAAACTTTGTACAGAAGGACGCAGCTGAACTCCTTGGTATCTCCAAGAGGGTTATGCACTACAAGATCCAGCAGTTCGGCATCAAGCATGCCAGGTGGATCAGGAACAAATAAGCCGATTCCGAAATTCCAGGTTTGAAGTTTGAAGTTTGAGGTTTGAGGTTTGAGGTTCAAGGTTCGAATCCAAGATCCAAGATCCAAAATCCAAAAGGAAGCGCCTGTCATTGCGAGGAGGTCTGCAGGCTGAGACCGACGTGGCAATCCCAGGAAGCAACGCGACCGCGGCAGTCGCAACCGGCCGGGATCGCTTCGCCAGCCAGGCAGCTCGCGATGACGATAGCGGCGTCCATGCGGTAAATTCAGTTTGACAAACTCCTGACAGGCAAGTTATTACAAAAATGAAACAGATAGGATCTGTCAGGCGTTAACCCCGGAAATGGAGCGATTTGTTGGCTGTCTTGCTGGTGGTAGAGGACGACAGGGATTTCAGGGAACTGATTTCCGTGGTTTTCATGGATGCCGGACATGTCATTGATGAGGCAGTTGACGGTGAAGCAGCCCTGGGGATGATCAGGGGAAGGAAGTACGATGTCGTTCTCCTGGATGTCAAACTCCCGCAGATGAGTGGATTGGAAGTCCTTCGCGAGATAAAGTTCATAAGTCCCAATACAGAGGTACTTATGATGACCGGTTTCGGCTCCATGGAGAATGCGGTTGAGGCGATGAAAATGGGTGCATACGATTATCTTCAGAAACCGTTCGGGATCACGGAACTGGAGATGAGGGTGGAAAAAGCCATCAATCACAGGATGCTCTCCAACGAAGTGGACTATTTAAGGCATGAGCGTGACATCATCTATCGTTTTGAGGACATCATCGGCGAGAGTGCAGCCATCAAAAATGTCCTCCGGACAGCCGGGGAGGAAGCAGCCCGGGATTCGCCCGTTCTTATTTACGGTGAACCCGGCACAGGCCGTCAACTCATCGCTGGAGCTATCCACTACAACAGTTCGAGAAAGGACTACGGGTTTGTGCGCATTAACTGCGGCGGTGTCCAGGAAGTCTACCTCGAGAGTGATCTCTTCGGCCATGTAAAAGGAGCTTTCGATGAGGCCCGAAGACAGAGAACAGGCCGTCTTGAGCAGGCTAACCGGGGCACAGTCCTCCTGGAGGAGGTGTCCGATCTTCATCCCGGGCTTCAGGAAAGTTTACTTCAGTTCTTAAAGACGGATTCCATACACAGGTTAGGTGGGGAGAGAGCTATCGCAGTGGATATTCGTATGATGGCTTCATCGAGCACAGACCTGGCCGGGGAGGTCAGGTCCGGGAGATTTAACGAAGAACTTTATGATCTGCTGGCATCATCAACCCTTCAGGTTCCTCCTCTGAGGAGCCGGGAGGAGGACATCCCCTTTCTCAGCGACTACTTTATCCGACGTATTCCCTACGATATCAACAAGCCGAAAGTTAAGGGGATATCAGAAGAGGCGCTTGAAAAGCTGGCCGGTTATTCCTGGCCCGGAAACATCAGGGAGTTGAAGAATGTCCTCGAGCGAGGGGCGCTGGTCGGCGACAATGATCTTCTTGGCACTTCGGATATCCAGCTGCCTGGTGACGAAGCCAGGGGAGCCTCTTCATCTGTCCTGTCGGGTAAGGTGCTGAAGGACCTGGAAAAGGAGGCTGTCCTGGAAGCCCTTCGAAAGGCGGACTTTATTCAGAAAGACGCGGCCAAGCTCCTTGGAATATCCAAAAGGGTCATTCATTACAAGATCCAGCAGTTCGGTATCAAGCATCCGAAGTGGATCAGGAACAAATAAGCCTGCTGCCTTATTTGGTCATGATCCATCAGGCAAGGGGCGGCGTTACCAGAAACCAGAAACCAGAAACTGAAAAACCGGAGGTTTTTCCATGTATATTTCGGTCATAGGCACCGGCTACGTAGGACTTGTCACCGGAACGTGTTTTGCCGAATTCGGAGTTGATGTAACCTGTATTGATAAAGATCCCGGCAAGATCGAGGATCTAAGGAAGGGCATCATCCCCATCTATGAACCAGGCCTCGAGGAACTCGTCAAAAAAAACATAAAGGATGGCCGGCTCCATTTCACTACCGAGATCGGAGAGGGCGTCCGGCAATCCCTAGTCGTGTTTATCTCGGTCGGCACTCCCCCCAGGGGTGACGGAAGCGCTGACCTGCAGTTTGTCGAGGAAGTGGCAAAAAGTATCGCCGAAAATATGGACAGCTACAAGGTCATCGTAAACAAGAGCACCGTCCCCGTGGGAACGGGCGCCAGGATAAGTGAGATCATTTCCCGGTCCCGTCCCGATCTGGAATTCGACGTGGCCTCCAATCCGGAATTTCTCAGGGAAGGATCGGCTATTGAGGATTCCATGCGCCCGGACAGGATTGTCATAGGGGTCGAGAGTGAACAGGCTAAGGCGATACTCAGGGATCTGTACAGACCTCTTTATCTGATAGAGACGCCCTTCGTTTTCACAAACATCCCCACAGCGGAGCTGATAAAATACGCCTCCAACGCCTTTCTGGCCACCAAGGTCTCCTTTATCAATGAGATGGCCAATATCTGCGAACGGATAAATGGTGATGTCCACGTCGTCGCAAAGGGCATGGGACTCGATGGACGCATTGGTTCTAAATTTCTCCATGCGGGCCCGGGATATGGAGGGTCGTGTTTCCCCAAAGATACCAACGCACTGGTCAATATCGCTCAGGAACTGGGAGAACCGACCAGGATTGTCGAAGCCGTGATCAAGGTCAACGAAAACCAGAAACTAAAAGCTTTTGAGAAGGTAAAAAGCGCCGCTGGAGGATCACTGCAGGGAAAGACCGTGGCCCTGCTCGGACTGGCTTTCAAGCCCAATACTGATGATTTTCGCGACGCACCCGCAGAGGTTGTGGTAAAAGGCATAATCAGGGAAGGCGGCGCCGTTCGAGCTTACGATCCCGCGGCCATGGAACAGGCTCGCCAGGCTCTGGGTGAAAAAGGAATTGTGTACTGCAAGGACGCTTATGAAGCGGTGGAAGGCGCGGATCTGATGGCGGTTATTACCGAGTGGAACCAGTTCCGGCTGCTGAACCTTGAAAGGTGCAGAAGCCTCCTGAAAGATCCTGTCCTCGTCGATCTGAGAAACGTATACGAGCCGGCCACTGCGCGTAAACTGGGTTTTGAGTATTCATGTGTGGGGCGAAATTAAGCCCGGCGGTGGTGAAAGGGGATATCCTTGGACAATAGTGTGCTTGTGACAGGCGGTGCCGGTTTCATCGGCTCCCATCTGTGCGAGAGGCTTGTCAGTGAGAACCACAGGATCATTTGCCTGGACAACTTCAACCATTTCTACGATCCGGCCATCAAAAGAAAAAACATTGAGGCACTGAAAATCGCTGATGGATTTTCCCTTCATGAGGGTGATATCAGAGATGCTGATTTTGTTGAGCAGGTATTCAGCACAGAAAAACCGGGGTCCGTGATCCATCTGGCCGCCATGGCCGGTGTCAGACCTTCCATCGAACAACCCCTGCTTTACAACGATGTCAACCTTACGGGTACCGGAGTAATCCTCGAGGCTGCAAGACGCCATTCGGTAACCAACTTCATTTTTGGATCGTCCTCATCCGTTTACGGTGTCCAGGAAAAGGTCCCTTTTTCAGAAGAGGATACAGTTTCGCGCCCTATCAGCCCCTACGCGGCGACCAAGGCCGCCGGTGAGATGCTCTGCTACACCTACCATCACCTTTTCGGCATGCCGGTGACATGCCTTCGCTTTTTTACTGTTTATGGACCCAGGCAGAGGCCGGAGATGGCTATTCATCTTTTCGCACGCAAAATAAGGGACGGAGAGCCGATTACGGTCTTCGGTGATGGTGAAAGCAGGAGGGATTACACATATATCGATGATATTATCGGCGGCATTGTCAGATCCCTTGCCATCCCTCATGGTTACGAGATATTCAATCTCGGCGAATCGAGGACGGTGTCATTGAAGGACCTGATCTCCCTTCTGGAAAATGGACTGGGGAAAAAGGCCACGATTCAGAATGAACCGGATCAACCCGGGGACGTCCCTGTTACCTATGCCGATATCACCCGTGCCCGAACTCTCCTGGGTTACGACCCGAATATCCCTGTTGAACAAGGCGTTGATTTTTTTGTACAATGGCTTAAGGATGGAATCTCATAGAAAGGGCAGGAGAGCCCCTTCAAGGTTCCAGATGGGGGACAGAGACAATGAGCTTTGATCGAAAAAATATCATGAAAGAGGCGAAATCCAAAGTTTTCGTCATCACGGAGCAGTATGAGTTTATTGGTTTCCTCCATCTCATCAACATGGACCGTCGTGAGAGCGATGTACTGAACGACGACAAACCCTTTATTCACCTGACGGACGTCGAGGTGAGAGTGAAGAAAACCAACAAAACAAGGACGGTTCCTTTCGTTGCAATTAACAAACGGAATGTTGTCTGCGTTATTCCCTTTGAGTCGGAAAAACGGCCAACGACGGGAATTGAGACCTGAAACCAGAAACTGGATGCCAGCCGAGAGAGTCGAGATCATGATCGATCTGCACACCCATACGTTCGCAAGCGACGGAGTGCTCCTGCACTCGGAAATTATCAGGAGGGCTTTTGTCGCCGGATACAGAGCCATCGGTATCACAGATCATGCCGATGAGACCAACATTGAGGATCTGATTCTCCGTGCAGTTAAAGCCGCTGAGATATGGAGAACGTATTCCGACATGGTTGTCATCCCGGGAGTGGAGATAACTCATGTAAATCCCGACAGCATCGGACCTCTCGCCGCCAGGGCGAAGGAACTGGGAGCTAAAGTTGTCGTTGTTCACGGTGAAACCATAACCGAGCCTGTTGCAGCCGGGACAAATTCCGAAGCGGTCAGAAGTCCGGATGTCGATATTCTGGCCCATCCAGGCCTCATTAACAGGGAGGACGCATTACAGGCCGTTAAAAACGGTGTCCTCCTGGAGATAACAGCCCGCGAAGGACACTCGGCTGCCAATGGGCATGTTGCAGCTGTTTCAAGGGACATTGGAGCTCAGACGATACTCAACAGCGATGCTCACGCCCCCGGCGATCTGATCACCCGGCTTTGGGGCAAAACGATTCTTTCTGCCGCCGGTTTAACGGATGGGGAAGCAATTGAAACACTGCGGAATTCTGAAAACCTCCTCAACAGGCTTCTTGAGGCCCAATGAATATGGTTCATCACAAGAATGCGTATTGGATTTTGGATCTTGGATTTTGGATTCACAAGCGTGACGAGCGGGCGTGAGAATGTTTTGGATTTTGGATTAACAAGCGCGTCGAAACATGCCGGATGACACCGGGAGGATACTGAATGAGCAGCTATATCAAGAGAAGAATTCCCAGGAAAAAGGCCGCGGAGCCGGATGAGATCTTAACCCTGACTGCGCAGATCTCGGATCGTATCAGGGGTAATGTGAACCTTATCATTTTTAGCGTTGGAACTGTACTTTTCGTGGCAGTTATCTCTCTCGGCATGATGTGGCTCAATGGCAAAAAGGAAGTGTCGGCAACAAGAGCCATATTGGGGGCCAAGGCTTCATATGGGCAGAAAGGCGGGGTCGATTCGGCAGGGGAAGCGGAAGTCGCCGCAGATGGACTGAGAGAGTCTCTGGCGGGGTTCAGGGAAGTGATGTCAGAATATCCAGACAAGATCCAGGGCAAATCGGCTGCTCTTTACGCAGCCAACATTCTGTTTCAACTTGGGAGCTACCAGGAGGCTGCAGTTGTAGTCGGGGACCTGATATCGAGGGACCCTGACTTTGCGAACGACCTCAACGCACCCAACCTGATGGCTCGCGCCCTGGAGGGCTCAGGTGATTACGATGCGGCCCTGGATGCCTATGACGGAATACTGAAGAGAACCAGGGAGGACCAGCGCGCCTTACTGATGATGGATATGGCAAGGTGCTATGAGTTGTCCGGTGATTCTGCCAGCGCCATTGAGATCTACAGAAACGTGGTCGAACAGTTCCAGGATTCTGTATTTGCCGTCAAGGCCGACATTAAACTGGCCATTCTTGGCGTCCAGGCTGAAGAATCGCTTTGAAAAAACTCCTTCTTTCCGGTAACGAGGCTATCGCCAGGGGAGCTCTCGATGCCGGGATATCCCTCGCGACAGCGTATCCTGGCACGCCCAGCACCGAGATTCTCGAAAATATCGCCCGCATGGATGCCGGAAAGGCGATGTGGGCGCCCAACGAGAAGATCGCCGTGGAGTTGGCCAGCGGCGTTTCCTTCGCCGGCCACAGGACGATTGCCGCCATGAAACACGTAGGCGTCAACGTGGCCGCGGATCCCCTGTTTACCCTCGCCTATACAGGGGTCAGGGGTGGTCTGGTCATAGTGACCGCCGACGATCCTGAACTGCACAGTTCCCAGAATGAACAGGATAACCGGCGATACGCTTCTTTTGCCAGGATCCCCATGCTCGAGCCTTCCGACAGCCAGGAAGTCCTCGAATTTACCAGAGAAGCATTCCCTTTGAGCGAACGATTTGACCTTCCCGTTTTTCTGAGGACCACAACCCGGATCTCACATGGCAAGTCGGTTGTTATTGCCGGTGAATGGGACAAGGAGGAGAAACGGCCCGATCCCGGCCTTGTAAAAGATCCAGCGAAGTTCGTTATGGTTCCCGCCAATGCCCGGATCAGGCACCTTGACCTGGAGGAACGCATATCGAGTCTGAAAGATTTTGCCGAATCATGCTCGTTCAACAGGGTTGAGATGGCTGATACGGAACTTGGCGTCGTTACCTCCGGTATCAGCTATAATTACGTCAAGGAGGCTCTCCCGGACGCCTCGGTGTTGAAGCTGGGTCTTGTATTTCCTCTTCCCGACAAACTGATCCGTGATTTTGCCTCCAGATGCCGGCGGATCATTGTCGTTGAGGAACTGGAACCCTATCTCGAGGAAGGGTTGAGATACCTTGGTATCGAGGCGGAGGGTAAATCTCTCATTTCCCGTTTCGGTGAGATCAACACAGGGACGGTCAGGCGGGCTGTGACAGGAGTAAGAGAACCAGCGGAAGATAATAAACATGAACCGTTGGATCCGATCCCTGTCAGGCCGCCAGTCATGTGTATCGGGTGCCCACATAGGGGTATTTTCCATCTCCTTTCCAGAAAAGGGATTTTTGTCGCCGGGGATATAGGGTGTTACACACTGGCTGTCTCCCCACCTCTGTCAGCTATTCACACCACTGTCTGTATGGGCGCCGGTGTCAACCAGGCAGCCGGGATCGAGGCAGTATTACAAGAAGAACATGGAAAGGTTGTTGCCGTAATCGGCGATTCGACATTTCTTCACAGCGGTCTGGGCGGGATTCTGAATATGGCCTATAACGGGATACCGGCAACAATTCTCATCCTTGACAACTTCACCACGGCCATGACAGGCCGCCAGAATCACCCGGGCAGCGGTTTCGACATAACCGGGAACCGGACCAGACAGGTGGACTGGGAGACGCTTCTCAGGGGATTGGGAATGGAGCATGTACGGATCGTTGACGCTTACGATCTCGAGGAGATGGATTCCACCCTGACGGAGGAGATAAAGAGGGATGCTCCTTCGGTCATCGTTGTACGGGGAGCTTGCATGCTTCTGCGCAATCAACCTGTAAAACAGGAGAATCCCTATGAGATAGATGAAGAGATATGCACCAATTGCGGGAACTGTCTCAAATTGGGATGCCTTGCTATCTCCAGAAGGAACCTGTCCATCGATGAGAAACCGGTTATTGACACACAGAAATGCACAGGCTGCACCCTGTGTTTTCAGGGATGCCTGTTCGGCGCCATAGAGGCTCTGGAATGACCACTGTACCCGGGACGCCGACCAATATCCTCATGGTGGGAGTGGGAGGGCAGGGTACCATCCTCGCCAGTGAACTGCTCGCCCATGTCCTCATGGAAAGCGGATATGATGTTAAAAAAAGCGAGGTGCACGGCATGTCCCAGAGGGGAGGCCGGGTTGTATCCCACGTCAGGTTTGGTGAAAAAGTTTACTCTCCTCTCATCGTGAAAAGGGAGGTGGATTACCTGGTTGGCTTCGAACTGGCGGAAACATTAAGGAGTCTGGAATGGCTTGGCCCCGAAGCCAGGGTTCTGGCTGACCGCAAGGCAATTCTGCCGTTCACCTCTCTGGTGGGGGAAGCACGATATCCCTTTGATGCCCTTGAGCTTATCCGAAAAAGGGGGTTTGATCTGACCGTGGTGGACGGTGAGGGGCTTGCCGTTGAAGCGGGGGAGCCGAAGACAGCCAACATAGTCCTTATGGGTGCTCTGGCCAAACTGTTGCCCATTGACAAAAAGGGCTGGGAGGAGGCCATAAAAAGGAATATGCCGGGGAAATTCGTGTCCGTTAACCTGAGGGCCCTGGATCTCGGTTATTCAGCCGTCGAGATCGCTTAATGTTGACACGAACCGTTGATTCGTCTACAAAATGATATCCATGATCTGGGACGAAGAATTTGAGACCATGCCAAGGGAGGCGCTGGAATCCCTTCAGGCCTACCGGCTCAGAAAAACAGCGGAAAGGGTCTACGCAACGGTTCCCTTTTACAAGGAGTCCTTTGACCGCGCAAAGTTTCACCCCTCACAGATAAAATCGGTGGACGACCTCAGGAGGCTCCCCTTTACTCACAAAGAGGACCTTCGGGACAATTACCCTTTTGGTCTTTTCACACTTCCCCTGCATGAGGTTGTCAGGATCCACGCATCCTCGGGCACCACCGGCAAACCGACGGTAGTTGGTTACACGAGGAGGGATATTGAAACCTGGTCAACCCTGATGGCAAGGACACTCTCCTGTGCCGGTGTCCAGAAGGGGGATGTTGTCCAGAATGCCTACGGATATGGTCTTTTTACAGGCGGCCTGGGATTTCATTACGGTTCCGAAAGGCTTGGAGCCACAGTCATACCCATATCCGGCGGAAATACGAAACGTCAGATCATGCTCATGGAGGATTTTGGCAGTACGGTCCTGACCTGTACCCCATCGTATGCACTGACAATAGCAGAGGCAATGGACGAGATGCAGGTCACTAAAGATCGCCTCAAGCTTAGAATCGGGATCTTCGGTGCCGAACCCTGGTCCCAGAACATGAGACTGCAGGTTGAGAACAAGTTGGGAATTGACGCTGTCGATATCTATGGTCTTTCGGAGGTTATCGGGCCAGGCGTCTCGGTTGAATGCATCGAAGCCAAGAATGGCCTTCATATCTTTGAGGACCATTTCATCCCTGAGGTGATTGACCCTGTAACAGGTGACACGTTGCCCTACGGTGAGGAGGGCGAACTCGTTTTCACCACTGTGACCAAAGAAGCTTTTCCTGTCATCAGATATCGAACTCGTGATATCACAAGACTTAACCAGGAACCGTGCAGATGCGGCAGAACCCATCTGAGAATGGAGCGGATTACCGGCAGGACCGATGACATGCTGATCATCAGGGGAATCAATCTGTTTCCAAGCCAGATAGAGAGCCTTCTGATGAATATCAACGGATTGGAACCGCATTATCAGATCGTCGTGAAGAGGGAAGGCACACTCGATACGATGGAAGTGCGGATAGAAGTCAACGAGTCGGTGTTCTCCGACGAGATAAAAAACCTGGAGGCCCTCGAGAAGAAAATTGAAAACGAGTGCAAGGAATCGTTGGGAGTGGCGGCACAAATCAAGCTGGTGGAACCGAAAACGCTCCAGCGATTCGAAGGAAAAGCCCAACGCGTCATCGATGAGAGAAAAATATAAAAAGGGAAGATTCCATATTCCAGATTTCAAATTCCAGAAAATGGAGCAAAACACTCAAGCAAAACATTAAAATAACAAAATAACCATATGAACTTACAACAGAAAAATGAAGTATTATTTGTTTGTATTCGGTGCTTGGAATCAGTAATTTGGAGTTTAAAGTTTGGAATCTGAAATTTGAAATTTGGAATTTATAAACGGGGGTTGATATGAAAGTTGAACAGATATCCATATTCATGGAAAACAAGGCAGGGAGGCTGGCCCAGATCACCAGGGTCCTCGGTGACGCCGGAGTCAATATCCTTGCGCTATCACTGGCTGACACGGCTGATTTCGGCATTTTGAGGATACTCGTCAATGAAAACGACAGCGCACTATCAGCTTTGAAAGACTGTGGGTTTACAGTTGGTAAAAACGAGGTTCTGGCAGTGGATGTACCAGACCGTCCCGGAGGTCTGGCTGAATTTCTGGAGGTCCTGAACGTCAACGAGATTAATATAGAATACATGTATGCCTACAGAAAAGGAGCGCATGCTATCCTCATCTTTCGGTTTGACGATCTGGACAAAGCTATTGACACCCTTTCAGGCACTGAATTCAAGGTTTTAACGGCAGATGAGCTTTACTCGCTTTAATCTGGACTGAATGGAGTGGAACCGCTGCCAAAACCGGCGGTTGTTCCAGCTAATGACGAGGGGGAAAGGAGTGGTACACATGAGTATTGAGAGAATGGGAAAAATTGGAGGGAAGTTCTTCTTGCTGACCATCATGGTCACTATGGTCGCCATGTTGTCAGTAGTATCCTGCGCCAAGAAAGCAAAAGCCCCGGAGGAGTATAAGATCGGAGCTATTTTTGCTTCCACTGGTCCTGCTTCCATGCTTGGTTTGCCGGAAAAAAATACTGTGGAAATGCTGGAAAAGACCATTAATGAGGGAGGAGGAATCAACGGGACTAAAATCAATCTGGTTTTCTACGATACAGGTGGAGACGCCACGAAAACCGTAACGGCTACCAAAAAGCTCATTGAGAAGGATATGGTCGACATCATTATCGGTCCGACAACCTCGGGTAACACCCTTGCGATCATCGATATCGTGGAAGAGGCCCAGATACCGCTTATCTCCTGTGCCGCTTCCGTCCGGATCATTCAACCCGTAAAAAACTGGGTGTTCAAGACACCGCAGACGGATGTCATGGCCGTGGAGAAGATCTACGAGAAACTGCAGAAGGAAGGGGTTAAAAAAGTCGCCGTTATAACTGTCAGCAACGGTTTCGGCGATTCCGGGCGTGTCCAGCTCAAGAAGCTCGCCACAAAATATGGTCTGTCCGTCGTTGCTGATGAAAGATACGGCGGCAAGGACACCGACATGACGGTTCAGCTCACCAAAATTAAGGGTACGGATGCCCAGGCAATCATTGCATGGGGAACCAATCCCGGACCTGCGGTGATCGCCAAAAACAGAAAGCAGCTGGGGATAACGATTCCCCTTTACAACAGCCACGGTGTTGCCTCCAAAAAGTTCATCGAACTGGCCGGCGATTCCGCGGAGGGAACCTTCCTTCCTGCCGGAAAACTGCTGATTGTCGACCATCTGGCCGACTCCGATCCACAGAAAAAAGTCCTGAGC
>QIEJ01000139.1 GCA_003228585.1 Pseudomonadota bacterium | reverse complement strand
TGTCCTCTAATTTAAGCCTTTCATTTTTTTCCAGATAGCCACAGCGTTCAGCTAGTTCCAACCACACCATCGTTTCTGATGCCTCAGCTTCCCGAAAGAATTTCCTCCAGGACCTTCTTTAACTCCTCCGGTTCGACCCGGCCTACAGCTGCGAACGCGATTTTGGCATCCTTATCTATTATGTAAACTGTAGGAGTTCCTGCCACTCCATAGGGATCGGCTACTTTATAGTTAATTCCGATCAACTCATCAAAAAGAGGAACGAATTGGAGTTTGGAAGTCTCTATGAATTTAGCAATCGCTTTACTCAGGCCCCTGCCATCCAGATTGACGCCGAGAAACTCCATGCGGTCCTGTCCAATCTGGGTATAGACCTCCTGCAGAGACGGCATCTCCTCACGGCAGGGTCCGCAGAAGAAGGACCAGAAAAACAGGAGGACGGGCTTTTTGCCCAGGTGATCCTTAAGATCGAACTGCTCTCCTTCCAGCGTTGTCACACTGAAATCCGGAGCTTTTTCCCCAACCCTGAGGATCCTGCTTTCAAGAATATTTTCATCCCCGGCTGAAAAAACCGGCCCCGGGATGGTCATGACCAGGACAATAAACAGAACGACAAGGCTGACTGCATGAGGGCATCTTATTCGTATGGAATTCATCTATACCGTCCTGTTCATTTGATCAGCTTTTTGATCAGGTGATCGAATTCGTCCTCACCGATGTGAAAAAGTTTCACCTTTCCGTCCTTCCCGATGATGATAGTTGTCGGCAGCATGCCGACTTTGTAGGATCCGGCGATCTTTCTTTTTTTGTCGATGATCACCGGATAGGAAATCTCAAAGTCAAGGCTCTTGATAAACCTCTGAACCCGTTTTGGACTGAAGGAATCCAGGTCAATGCCGTAAACAACAAATCCTTTATCCTTGTATTTCTCGTACAGCTCAATCAGTTTGGGCATTTCCTTAATGCACGAGACACAGTAAATGGACCAGAAATCCAGCATGATGACATCTTTACCAAGATGGCCTTGAAGATTTCTCGATATTCCACCCATATCCTCAGCGGTAAAGTCGGGAGCAATATCTCCTTTCTTGATAGCGGCTGCCCGGGAGGCTGTCACTGCCAGGTTGATCGTCAAGGAGGTGATCAAAACGATTAAAAGAATTTTACAGAATGTTCTACCGGATGCCGGAATCCTGATGGATCGAATAGTTGCCATTCAAGCGATTCTCCGTCCCCGCGAGATGATGGTGAGGATCATGAGCTTTGTAGTTGACAGGAATTTTTCCAGTCCCATTTTTAACAAATCCGCGAGAAGCTATCAATCAATTCCTTTGAACCGAATGCGTATCTGTAACTTTACTTTCCATTACGGAGTAGTTTGAATCGGAGAGCACTCACGGACAGGGGTTTGCATTGACAGGGTCGCAAAAAGTCCAAGCGGGACTTGTTGCTCCTCGGAAAGCGAAAAGCGCGGTTTTCGCTTTCCTTACAAATCAATGACTTACATCATCTGTCATTGATTTGGGCACCCCGTACGGGGTGCATTGATGACTTTTTGCAAAGTCATCAACATTTATGATAATTACTCTGGTTGGCATCATTAGAGGGAGAATGATCCGCGATGATAATAAAAAGGCTGAACATAAAGGAATCGCACCAACCATCGTTTTCAACATGTCTGACAGGTGTTCTGATATTCCTGGCAGCGGCTTTTATTACGATTCCCCTTGTGTTTGCTGTCGAACAACCGGACTCCCTGTCTTCCCCCCAATGGATAGGAATATACCAGGAACAGAGGGGTGTAAACCTCAGATGGTTCCGTGTCCAGAGGGCTGTCGAGTATGCTGTCCTGAGAAAGGACGGGGATCAAGGCGCTTTCAGGGAGATCGGACGTGTCAAAAATCCTGTGTTCGATGATCTGACGATAAAGGAAGGCCAAAACTACTACTATCAGGTTATCCCCTACGGTGAGAAAAGTGTCATGGGGAAACCTTCCGAGACGAGATACCTTCGAGTGGCCGCGCGTGTTCCGGAGATTCTCCCCGCGCCGGAGTGGTCCATCAGCCATATCAGAAAGGACGGGATTGCCATGACATGGTCCCATCCGATAGCATCATCCGTTCTCGCTTATAATCTGTATCGCAAGAGACGCACGGACAAGGAATACGTTCTGATACACAGCACCCTGGACACCAATTACCTCGATGCCAATGTGACACCCGGGTCGAAATATCAATATGTCATAACGGCCCTGAATAAAAACCTCAGGGAATCCAGCTACAGTGAGGCCCTGGAGGTCAACTATCAACTGCCAGCCGATGCCGGTGCCGGACCTGATCCTTACCAGGAGATCAAAACCCTGGAAGAGGTGGTTAACCATACAGACCTCATCCGGATCTACGGTTGGGAGGAATACGGGTTTGTCAGCCCCGTTGACGTTGAATACAGGGATCAGGATGGCCAGATCTACATATCAGATTCGGGTACAGGCCAGATTGTGATCATTGGTAAAAACGATGACGTGCTCGATCGCCTGGGCGGTACGGGGTCAGCCCGGTGGGAATTTGAACGCCTCCTGGGTATCGCGCTGGACTCGTATGGAAACCTGTATGCAGTGGATGCCTATCGAGGAGAGATCGTGGTCTTCAATTCACGGGGTGAATTTGAAAGGAGAGTTCGGCTGTTCAACAAGCTTGTAAACTATTTCGGGGATGAGTTCACCAGTCGATTTCCCAATTTCCGATTTGGCCTCGTGGACCTGGCCGTGACGATAGACGGCACCATGCTGATAATCGATAATGCCAACAGCCTGATATATGTTCTCGACAAGCAAGACCGTCTGGTAAATGTCATCGGGGGCAAAGGGGAAGAGCCGGGGCTTCTGCAGTACCCCACTTTTCTGAAGGTTACTGATAAAGGGGATTTTGTTGTTTCCGACACACTGAACTCGCGCCTTCAGTTCTTTGGAGACAAAGGTGATCCAGGTGAGGTCATCGGCGAAGTCGGCCTGGGCATCGGCCAGTTCATCCGGCCCAAAGGGATCTCTTTCGATGGCGACGGCTTTCTCTATGTCGCGGATTCCTACCTCAATGTTATTCAGGTATTTCACAGAAATGGAGAACTGGTTGCCCTGCTTGGCGATGAGAACGGGCTCCCTCTGGACCTTGGATCGCCCAACGGTGTTCTTTTTGTTGAACCCGAGCAGCTTTTCATATGCGAGAAGCTGGCTCGAAGGGTTCAGGTCAGAAAGGTTTCCCTTCGTTCTGATCTCCCATTCTTTGTCAATGGGGGAGGTCAGGTCACCTCCGGGCAGACAAACGCGAGATGAAAAAGGACCTTCATTTCAGAGTTCTTTCCACCGTCCTTACACTAGCGGGTCTGCTGGCCGTGGGCGGAAAGGTCTCCGCGGCCGTCCCGGGATCACCTCACGACCTTTATGGCCAGAAATATCTCATGGTAAGCGAAGAGAAACTCGGATCAAATCCCCAATGCCTGGTGTGCCATCTTTCCTCTCCGGAGGAAAGACCGATGATCTGGCAGACGGTGCCGCCCTCACTTCAATATCTTGGTTCTGTTGGGATTACCTGTGCCTCCTGCCATGATGGCGTCTCTATCGTTGACAGGAACGTTGATGCCGGTTTGACTGTTTTTCATCCCGACAGTCACGGCCTTGATTTGAGCTCACCCCCCACGGACACCCAGGTCACGGATACGGGTCTTCCCGATGTTACGGATGGTACAATGACCTGTCTGACCTGTCATGACCCCCACGATCAGGCGAATCGCCCCTTTCTCAGAGTTCCCCTCTCCGGACTCTGCACCAGATGCCATCCTGGTAAGGTCCCACTGGGTTACGGTTCGGAAAACAGCACCGGCAATCATCCTACTTCCGTCGAACCTTTCGACAATACCGGTGGAGCAAGCCCGATCTCGATACAATCGTATTTCGCGGTACCTTTTCCAGTGAATTACCCGAACAGGGACGGTATTATGGCAACCATCGGTCACTGGGTCCTGGGAGGACATCTGAGCAATGGAAACGTCGGGAGGATCGAGTGCATGACCTGTCACGCTATCCACGGTTCTCAAGATAACGGCCCGGTGGAAAGCCTGTTGGCCAAGGACCCGGTACGCAGGATATCCGACGAATTCTGTGAAGGTTGTCACAGGGGACAAAGGGGCGATGGGGAGATGGAACCCCCTTACCCGAACCCCGGTGGAACCATTACGGCTCGAACCTATCACCCGGCAGACAATGACATTTCCAATGGAGTCGATTCCGGTGTTGCCATTGCTGATTCGGTGGATCTGGCAGGTTATATCTGGGGGGAGTACGACCCTGAAACGGAGCTTCCAAGGATAATATGTACCACCTGCCACAGGGCGCACAACGGCATGAGAAACTCGCCCTGTCTGGTGGATATCGATGAGAGGATCAGGAGCAATTCGGATGTGACGACCTTTTGCGAGATATGTCACAGGGAGCCACCTTTCGGACATCATGGATATAATGAGTGGGACAGTTCGCCCTCTGGCGGTCTGACCATACAGATACCCCTGGAAAGCGGCGATCTGGGGGAAAATGGCGAATTTGGTTTTGTTTACGGTAATGAGCTAAGTAGTAATACCGTCTATTGCGCCCACTGCCACAGAGCCCACAATGCAGGTTATCTGAGGAATGAGGAAGATTACGTTCCGATTCTTGTTGAGAAGGGGGTTGGTCTGTGTTCTATTTGTCATATTGTGGGGGTTACCCATTTTATGGGTGACCCAACTCTGCCATCGACATATAACAAGGACGCCTCGAATTTAAAAAGGGATCCCTGGCCTGTTACCAACAAAACATCTTATTATGAGGGGGAGGGTACCAGTCCAACGGGGGTTACTTGTCTGTCATGTCATAATCTCGCGGACCCGGCGGCAGATGAGAGAATCATCGACCACTATCTGCTCGCCCCTGCAGGTGAGGATGCCGAGTGGACAACAGGGTATCCGGAGGAGTACCTTTGCACAGGTTGTCATGGTGAAGCACCGGCGACCGTGGGGGGCGGAGAAACCCATCCCCTGATGACAGCGGATTCATTCAAATATCCGGACATCAAGGTGTCCCAACTCCTTCCCGGAGAGACGGCTGTGACTTACACCCCCGATGGTTCCATCAACTGTCACTCCTGTCACCAGGTACACGGTGCCGCAATCAATGGGGGACTTTACATACTGAAGATCTGTCGGGGCGAGAACCTTGACCCGAAGGCTATCCAACCCAGGGTGGATTTTACGGACCTCTGTGATTCCTGCCACCCGTATAAGTAAACATCGATTGTTGATCAGTGGAAATGATAAGTCCCGATAAAGAAGACATCGAGATCGTCTTGAAGGTTCAAAAAGGCAACAGGGATGCCTTTACCGAACTCGTTGAGAGATATCAGAGAAGGATCTACCATTTTTCTTATCAGTTCTTTAGAAATGAGGATCTTGCGGCGGAGTTGACACAAGAGACCTTTCTCAGGGTGTTCAGGTTTATCAAACGCTATGATCCGAAGAAAAAGTTTTCAACCTGGATTTACAGTATTGCCAGGAACATCTGTATTGATGAACTGAGGAAAATGAAAAGAGGTAAGGTTGTTTCCCTCGAAACCTTGCCTCCCGGAACGGTTACCGGGGATACGGAGGCTCTACATCTGAAAGATCCCTCCTATATATCGATGCGCCTTGAGGACAGGGTGCTCCTGGAGGAGTCCATCGCGTTACTTCCCGAAAAATACAGGGCTGCGATCATTCTCTGCTATTTCCAGGATCTGTCCTACCAGGAGATCGCCGATATCCTGGGGCTGAGCCTGAACCTGGTCAAGGTCCGGATCTTCCGAGCCAAGAAGAAGCTTCTGGAAATAATAAAGTCAAAATCCGATCCATCGGATCTTTCCCACGGTCTTCCCTTTGCGGGACCAACAGGTGAATGAAGGTTTTGATTACAGGTACCCGTAATATCAGGAGAGGCTCATGGTGAAAAATGCCGTCTTGATCGTAATCGCCGGTTTTGCCATATCCATATCCGTATCCGCTGTGGGCTCGCTGACCACTCCCACTTCGGGATACGATGCGAAAAAGGCCGAGGAGACTTTCACTCGGTACTGCACCGGGTGCCATAACGCAGAACGGTCCCTGAGGACCCTGAAGGGCGAGGCAAACTGGAAATATGCTATTGAGAGGATGGCCTTTCAGTACAAGCTGCTCTTCGGTGAACCGATCCCTCAACAGGCCCAACGCGTCATCCTCGAGTACCTCATTCAGAACGCCGGTAAGGAATGATCCCGGGACTGCGCATGGGCGAGGGGGAGAGGGGGCGAAGAGCAGCCGCGGGGACACGGAGACACGGGGACGTGGGGAAAGAGCACGTCATTGCGAGGAGTCACGCCAGCGGTGTGACGACGTGGCAATCTTGGATCGCCGCGCTCCCACAGATTTCCAGTCGCTCGCGATGACTGTTCCTGGAACATGGAACATCATTTGCGGGATCTCATTCTCCCCGCTTTCACAACGCTTGGTAACATTTCAAGTCCGCTGTTGGAAAGCTCACGAAAAATCCTGTCCGCTTCCCTGCTATCGAATGATCTGAGAATGTAAGCTCCGCGGTACATCTTTTCCGCCAGAGGCTCTAAAACACTTTTGAGTTGTTCAAGTTGCTTTTTGGAGAGAAGGTTTTGTGTCGAGGATATCAGTCTTCCTGCTCTCATCGCATCTCCTCTGGCCAAATAGTCTGCAGCCAGCTCCAGGGTTCCGGCAAAGGACTCCTCTGAAAAATATTCTTCATTTACATTCATCCTGACGGGTTTTTTAAAAGGTTTTGAGTGGGGAATCAAATTTTGTTTACCCGTTTGTGTCCGGAGTTGGGCATCTCTAATCTCCAAATCCGGTGCGCCATCAAGTGGGACCTCCTTTGATCGTGGGGCTTCCATTAAAAAGCGCTCAATTTCGAAGGGTACAGTCAGGGCTTCAGGCTTCCCTTCACTATGCGAAATCTCCGGTGGGAAAAATCCCCTTAACAAAATGATCGTGGTCAGGATTACAGCAGGACATATCCATTGAGTCGGGTGTTTTTTGAATTGACGTTTTTTTTGATTGCGCCAGACGTGGTTTCGCTTGATATCTCCCTCCTCCAATAAGTGGAGATAATAGGGAGGAAGGCGTATTGGCTTGCCAGCGGCCATCTGTTGAACCCGGTTTCCATCTGATCCTGAACCTGCTGTTCGGAGGAGCGGTGTCGGCTTGAGGATTACCTCTCCTGCAAAACGAGGGAAATAAGGGTCTTCAACCCGAATATGACTTTCTGATGAACGTCCTATGGAAATATTGTTGCTCACTGGAGCATGGATGCCGACGATTTTTTTTCTGCGAGTTGTCAGGACAACCAGATACTTCTGACTGCTATTATCACATCCTGGTTCTGTCTGTTTTTGCGGGTTCATATCGGATCATCTCCGGTTACTGTAAAATGCGCTCCAGGTCCCGCAGCATTCTCATGCCGTCTGGCCACGTTTCAGGAATCCACTCTCTAAGATCCATCATCCTCCGTTTGGCTTCCAACATCTGGCCGGAGAAGATGAAGGAACGGATCTGGACAATAGTCCCTCTGGTCAGGTCAAGCATCCTGCTTTCAACCCGCTGCCTCAGAGAGTCCAGTTCTTCTTTTTCGTCAGAGCCTCCCTTCTGTATGTAACCGGCGAGAATAATGTAGCATTGGGAGAAATCGGCTCCCTGTGCCATAGGGTCTTCGAGTGTTGCCCGCACTCTGACAAGATCATCAGGAAAATTATGTCCCGCTTTTTTCCCTGCATGAAAAGGTACGATGCGAACATCTCTTATCCCCCACGAAAAAAAGGTACCTTCCGGTAAGTTGGGACGGATCTCAAGAGTGTGAGTATTCCTTTGTGATAGTGAAGCGGGGATTGTTAGATTGACTTCATTACCCCAACCTTGTGGCAGGGCGATGTCACTGTTGATGTCATGACCATCCACCGAAACGCTGACAGATCCATCTCCTGATTCACTTCCCGGTGTAAAGATCAGGTTGCTCTGCCCTGGCCAGGGAAGAGTGAACCGGAAACGTACTCCTTCAGGATGAGAGAGATCCTGTTTTAAAAATCCATAAATTCCCTGTGAAGGTAGATCGATCCAGGTCCAATCCTGAAGAGGTTTGCTTGCGGGCTTGATCAGGAAAAACAGTGCCATAAGGATAACGCCAAAAGTCATAGCTGATAGCAGAAAGTACCATTTTATGTTCGGGGTCCATACCTGTATGATCAACCCCTCTGCTTCCAGCCTCTTTTTTCCTGTTGCCGCCTCCTTTTTTTCCTTTGTTTGGGACTGATTGGTAAAACGGTTGATGTGTCCATTGCTGATCTGGATCCGCTCATTAAGGAAAAGGGAATGGCAAATAATTAAATCATCGCTTTTAGACATCCCGATAGAAAAACTGCGGCACAGAAACAGAAACCGGCGGCATCCCTTGCTACTCCGGATTTTGACAATGCAGGGGGTCATAATTCAATTGTCCAATGTCTCATCTCTGTCATCGCGAGCGACCGGATATCTGTGGGAGCGCGGCGATCCGGATTGCTTCGTCGTCCCATGGAGAGCGTCACTCCTCGCAATGACGAGGGTTTTCCCCGTGTCCCCACGTCTGACCTCACCGTGTCTGCTCTTCCGCCCAGTCTCCCCCTCGCCCATGCGCCGAAGCTCCCCCTCGTGAACTTTTAGGACGATGGACAGGCGATCGCCAACTTTTATATCGGGCCACGGGTCTATCCCACCATGAGGAATCTCGATAATGTGCCGGCATCCCGGGGGGGATGGTGGAAACTTGAACGGAGAGACATTTTGGACAGCTCCCGCAATTTTCCAGGATCGGTCAAGAAATAAAAAGTCCAGTGGAAATTTCATGAAAGCTGTATGAACCCTCGATGTGTTCAGCATGAGTATGCCGGTATTCATTTCAGGTCTGGACCGCATCATGTATCCGGTGAGTTTTTTGATGAAGGTTGTCCGAACCGACAGGTTTTTTATTATGGTTTTTCCTGTCCTGACATTAAGGAGCGTCACCATGACGGGTTTTCAAGAAGAGCAACGATCACCGGGCTGAGGATAACAAGGAAGGACGCGGGTAGGATAAATATAAAAAGGGGCGCGAGAAGTTTTACTGAAAGGGCGTTGGCAAACTGCTCACCCTCAAGGAGGAGGTTTTCCCTCATTCTTTTGGATTGTTCCCGGAGAACTCGTTCCACTGGAGTTCCCAATGTCAGAGCCTGAATAATGGCTTCCAATCCCGCATCAGCTTCCGGGAGGTTGATGCGGGACTGCAGCCTGGCCAGCGCCTCGGCGTGTGAGGTGCCAAGTTCAGTGTCCCTTTTCAGGAGATCGATCTCCTCTCTTAAGGCGCTTTTACTGGAAAGAACCTTACTGGAAGAAAGAAAAGCCGGCATCAGAGCGAGGCCTGCGGCAACATTGAGAACAAGAGAATCAAGCAGTGTGGGAAGATCACGTCTGACAGCCTCTTTCCTTCGCAGGACTCTGGCTCGTCTGAACACGATTACGGAAAACGGGAGGATGAAAATGCCAAGAATAGTTGTTGAAACCCCACTCAGAATTTCCATTCCGGTTATAGTGCATAGAAGCAGCAGATAAAGAATGAGAGGAATCCAGACAAGTAACAGCCTTTTTTTCCCGGGCATTTTATTCTGGTATAAAAGCCACAAAGAGACGCTTGTTGAGATAAATCCGCCAGAAGCTGCGGCAATAATGCAGGTGGACAGAAGATCCTGGATGAGCATTAAAAAATCTCCTTGTTGACCATCTTTACGATGATCACTCCCCCTGTTGTCTGGAAAACCAGAGCCAGGATAAGAATGGTTCTTCCCAGGGAGCTTTTAATGACAGGGAAAAGACTTTGGGGGCTGGCTATAAAAAGCCCGCCCATGAAAAGGATTGGGACCAGGCATAGGACAATACCCTGCAAACGGCCCTGTGCTGACATCGCAGCGATCTTTTTTCTGACAGACTCCCGGTCTCTGCTGATCTGGGCGAGGAGATTAAGAGATTCGACCAGATTGGCGCCGGAGCGTTGGGTCTGTGCCATTGTGTGAAGAGCAAGAGGTAACGAACGCCTCGAGAATTTATTTGCAGCATCTTCCAGGGCCCGATCCAGAGATTGCCCGGTCTTTACCTGGGTCAGAATGAAAGAGAAGAGCTCTGCTGAGGGATTGTGTTTTAAGCGGCTGGCGGCCTCTAAAGATTGCTGGAGACTGAATCCCGCCGACAGCCCCCCCCCGATCCGTTCCAGAACTTCAGGCAGTGTTTTTTCAAGTTTTCTTTCGGCTCGGAAACCACAGGTTTTATTTTCCACTCCATTATCCCGCCATAGCATAGCTACAGACAGGACCAGGGCTCCTGACAACCCCCCCAGGAAGAGGGAAACAAATAGATCGACGCTGTTCATCTTCTGTTCCTCCTCGTGTTAGTGTCCAAAATAATTTAATTCTGTGTTCTGAAGAAAAATCGGCAGCAGTTCCGTTGACTGCAATGTTTCTCCATCGTCGGTTTTTACCGTTCTGAATAGATCCTGTGTGAGAATCTGTTCCCCTTCCAATCTGTCAACCTCTACTATACTGCTGATCCTTCGGCGGCCACTATGAGTACGAGTCAACTGGACAATGATCTGAACAGCGGATGACACCTGCTCTCTGATAACACGGTGGGGTATCTTCAGGTCAGCCATCAGAGCCATAGTCTCAATCCGCTTGAGGGCATCACGGGGGGAATTTGCATGACATGTGGTCATCGACCCCTCGTGGCCTGTGTTCATGGCCTGGAGCATGTCCATTGCCTCACCACTTCGACACTCACCAACAATAATCCTGTCAGGTCTCATGCGCAGGCTGTTTATTACAAGATCCCGGGCAGTTATCTCCCCGTTCCCCTCCAGATTGGGCGGTCTTGTCTCCAGACGAATGACATGGTCCTGGTTCAGATTCAGCTCGGCTGCATCCTCAATGGTAATGATACGTTCATCATTTGGTATGAAGGATGCGAGAGTATTCAGAAGTGTTGTTTTACCTGTACCGGTTCCTCCCGAGATCAGGATGTTCCTCCTGTAGGATACGGCCTGACTGAGAAGGTCTGATGCTTCTTTCGTCAGGGTCCCCATCTCAATGAGTTTGTCTATGTGGAGTCTTTCATGCGGGAATTTTCTTATGGTCAATACTGGACCTGTAATAGAGATAGGAGGTATGACCACGTTGATTCTCGACCCATCCGAGAGCCTGCCGTCCACGCAGGGTGATGATTCGTCCACCCTGCGTCCCAAAGGTGCCAGAATTCTTTCGATTATCGTCATCAGAGCCTGTTCCGAGGAGAAAACGGAATCTCTGCGGGTCAGCTTTCCACCTGATTCCAGATAAACACAATCATTGCCGTTGACCATAATTTCATCGATAGTGGGATCCTTGAGCCACTCCTCCAGAGGCCCCAGCCCCATGGCATATTTAAAGGCCTTTTTCGTTAAACACCCGGCGCTCTGCGGGTCCACATGAGATGGAATCAACTCCAGGATTCTGGAGTAAAGATGTTTTTCCACCTGAGATGCGAGAGTCTTGTCACAGGTATCAACTCTCTCGGGATCAGCATCCAGAAGGTGCGGCAGTGAACCAACTGCCTCCCTGATTATTTCACTTTCTGTTTTTTCGGGAATACCAGAAAACAAACCTGACTTTGGATCGGGTTCGGGTGTCTTCGGTACCCGACAAATGCGAAAAGTGAAAGGACCGACACCCACTTGCTGGTCACTGTGAAAAATCGAGGATTCTTCAATTGCGATCCCATCAAGGTAAGTACCGTTGGCGCTTCCACGATCCTCGAGGGTGAAGTAGGATTTCCCCTCGACAGTTGTTATCCGCGCGTGTTTCCTGGAAATTGATGGATGATCAAGAGTGAGATCGGATGTGTTTTCACGACCGATCTCTATCCGATTGTTTTTTGTCTGGATTCGCTGGCTTTCAACTCTCGGAGCCTGAAACGATGCAATTAGATCCATGAAACATACCTCGGCTGCCCGGGGGCGGATGAACCGCCCCCGGGTTCAGCTCATCTGGTCGTGACTGCGATTAGCTCTCTGATACTTTCCAACAGCCGCGGGCCTATCCCTGGAACAGCCAGAAGACCCTCGATGCTTGAAAAGGATCCGTTCTCTGTTCTGAAGGAGACGATAGCGTCTGCCTTCACTGAACCGATTCCTGGAAGTGTCGCCAAAGCCTCCGGTCCAGCGCTGTTAAGGTCCAGGGGGGTTGAGATGGCCGGCCCTGCCAGGACGGATGTGGCGGGAAAAACAGCGGCAGATAACAGACCAAGTACCATCAGCCCTGCCAGAAGGTTTACCGTTCGCGATTTTCTGCTTTTCATCATTTTCTCCTTTCTTCATCACCGGTGCTCATTTCAGGTCCTTACCAAAGACTTTCGACGGCCATTCACGGTCTTCCGCGGAACCTGGAGCAGCGGTCAGTTGGGGTGTCAGGAAGACAATCAGTTCTGTCTCCCTTTTCTGAAAACTTTCAGATTTGAACAACTCCCCAAGTATGGGGATGTCACCCAGCAAAGGCACTTTTTTCACATTTCTTGCGTCATCGGTTTTGACTAATCCGGACAGAACAACGGTCTGCCCCTCCAGGAGGCTCAGGGAAGTCGTTATCTTCCTGGTCAGAATGCCCGGGATCCCTTCAACTGAGTTTGCTTCGTCAACCATGCTGACCTCTGAAGTGACCACAACGTCGATTCGGCCTCTGGAGTCCACCTTTGGAGCAACCTCGAGGATGATTCCGTAACGTTTCCAGGTGACAGTGATATTGCCGTCGTCATCTGTACGAGGAATCGGGATCTCTCCTCCCGCGAGAAAAGAGGCTTTCCCCCCCGACCTGCATACCAGCCGTGGTCTTGAGATAATTCGGGCTTTCCCGTGCTGTGCAAAGATGTTGACAATGACCTCCAGAGATTGATCAGGGGTAAGCTTGTGAAGCCTGATCCCCGAAGGATCAGTAAAAGAGAAAGATGATGGCCATGTCACACCCAGTTCCTGCAAGGTCTGGCGGTTGATCTCAGTGAAATTCACCTCGAATGTGACCATCCTTGGATCATCAATGTTTCGTTGTGTTCCATTGAGAAAAGGAAGGCTGTAAGCCTCGCAAATTTTTCCGACCCGTTCCACGTCATCGGGAGAGGCTGGTGTCCCGGTGAGAAACAAGCTGTTACCCACGACCCCGATGTCCAGATCTGTGATGCCTTGGGCCGCCATTGTGCTTCGGATGAATTTCGCTGCCACATCCAGGGCATCAGGATGCAGGGTGCAAAGGCTGATCACTCCGCTCAGTGACCGGGATATCGCATCGACCCGCTTGAGATCTGCTGTGGAGAGCAGTTCACCCTGAAGTACAGCTCCACCCGGGAAGGTTGTAATTTTAAGATTTTCGATGTTTCTGATCGAGTCGAGCGCTTCAGGCATTATCTCAGCGGGGTTGTTGAAATCCGCGGCAGCGGAGACCGGCACGATGCTGAAAATGCTGCATGTAAAAAATATGCAGAGTGGCAAAAGTATTGAGGATCCGGATGGTCTCATTAAGATGTCCCTCACGAAATCCCTCTCCCTCTGGCAAGAAGTACGATCTGCCCGCTCTCTTTTGCCGCTGAGATCGCAAGAGCAAGTTTCAGGTCGACCAGGAGGGTCAAAGATGTTGGGTAATCGTTATCAAGATCACGTCGATTTTCCGGCTGCATCCACTTTCCCACAGCGAAGACCGGTATCCCTTCCCCGAGGATAGTACTTGATGGATAGGGGGATTCATCCGAATAGTGGATCCACAGGACATCAACACGGTCCCCGGGAGAGAGGATATGTACCAGGGTCTTGACCTCATCCGCGGGAAGAGCCAGGGCGCGATAACCTGCTGGAATTTTCTCGGTTGAGTAACGGATGCGGGGACCTTCAGGAAGATCGGTCCATTGAACAGGATCTCCTTCCCGAACAGGATGGATGAGAGGCCTTCCGAGTATCAGTTCAAGATCATTGGCAAGGATAGCTCTGGAAGGGAGGTAAACCCTTGGAATTCTGGCTGTAGACAGGATCTGTGAGGTGATTTTTTCGCCTATATCGATTGTTTCCGATGCCGTTAAAACAGTGATCGACTCCTCAAGATCAGCTATGTCCTCTCGAATATCCATTAACCTCATTAGATATCCGCTTCCGACAGCCAACCCCAGGAAACAGAAAATGAATATGGAAAGCGCTTTTTTCTTCACAGACCTATCCATCCATCAAGGTGCGGGCAAAGAGATCATCAGAATCGCAGAGGAGATTATTTTTTCAACGAGGCGGTTAAATGAAGACAGCGTTGAAATGATACCGACGCAGATTACTGTCGTCACAACGACCATCTCAACCAGAGACTGCCCATTTTCATAATCAATTCTCATGATTTTGATCTCCTGGATTCTTTTCTTCCGGTATGGCATCCAGATTAAGGTGAACAGGTTGAATGCCGAGAGCATCCAGATTCCCGATTATTACTTCCATCACCGATCCCGGGAAAAGGATCTGTCTCATCTGGTCTTTGATGGATTCCTTCTGAAAATTCTTTAGAGGCGACATCTGAAGAGCGTGCCGGATCGGACCATTAACCCCGGGAAGATGGCCAAAGGGTAAAAACGCCCGCGTTAAAAGCTGAGAGAGCATTAAGGAAATTTCGGTCCTGATTGTCTGCCCCGGGTAATATCTGTGGAGCGGCAGAGGAACTCTGAACCGGTTTTTTCCCCCAGTGTTTTTTTTCAGGTCCTGAGGTGCGGGATATGGGGGGATCATGGAGCCTTCTCGGGTCCTTTTGAGTTTGCTGTGCAGATCATCTGTCTCTGGAAGCCTGAGATACAGGGTTGTCAGTTCATCCAGCCAGATGGGAAGGGTGGCATAGTTCAGCAG
>QIEJ01000209.1 GCA_003228585.1 Pseudomonadota bacterium | reverse complement strand
AACCTCTTTTCATAACGCTCCCGTCCTCTATGTTTTTTCCCCTCACCGACTGGTCTCGACTATCCGAGATTGCCACGTCGGCGCGTGAATACCAGCCTCCTCGCAATGACACCGCAGGATACCTGGTTATGGCGAACCAATTTCAAAGAGACGTTCGGAGCAAAGACAAGCGAAACCTGATTTTGAGAGAACTGGATGAGCGAGGATTTGACTGCGAACGTCTCTGCGGTTTTTCTTTTCCCCCTTCACCTCAGCCCTCTCCGGGTCATTCCACATTCCCCATTCGGACAACAATATTGTGCCTGATTCGTGAGGTCGTCCGAAGAGGTTTCAGGTGTATCATCCCGTCCTCAACCCGGCGCCCGTCCATCTCGATCCAGAGAACTCCACTGCCAACGTGTTCAGGATTCTGCACACTGATATCATACATGGCGGCCCCTCTCCGATAACGGACCCTGAAGCCCTCCCAGTCGTCCGGGATAACCGGATTGATTCTCAGAATGTCGGCGGTAAATTTCAATCCCAACAGATCCTCCAGCCAGACCCTGTACATCCATCCGGCAGCACCCGTGTACCAGGTCCAGCCGCCCCGACCAACCTGATTCTCCAGACGATACACGTCGGCCGCAAGGACGTAGGGCTCTGTCCTGTATCTCTCCGTGCTCTCTCGATCCAGGGAGTGGTTGATCGGGTTCATCATGGTCAGGAGGCGCGCGGCTCGACGGCCGTCTCCGGACATGGCCAGGGCTTTGGCCAGCCATATTGCCGCATGGGAGTACTGCCCGCCGTTCTCCCTGACACCGGGTGGATAACCCTTGATATAGCCGGGATCAGCTTCCATCTGATCAAAGGGGGGCGTGAGAAGAAGGGCTATCGCCTCATCCTCCTTGACCAGGTGGGTCCACGCCGATTCCAGTGCTTTTTCCCCCCGCTCCCTGTCGGCGCCGCCACTGATGACGGCCCAGGATTGGGCGATGGAATCTATCTTTGCCTCTTTCTGGGATGCCGAGCCCAGTGGTGTTCCATCATCAAAATAGGCTCTCCGGTACCATTCGCCATCCCAGGCATGCTTCTCAACCTGAGCAACGAGTTCGGTGGCTTTCTCCCGGAACTCCACAGCCTCATCCCCGCGACCTGTGGCCTCGGCCAGATCAGCAATCCCGTCGAGGACAGTCTTGAGAAACCATGCGAGCCATACGCTCTCACCGCTGCCCTCGATTCCGACCCGGCTGAGTCCATCGTTCCAGTCCCCGATGCCGATGAGGGGAAGCCCATGAGGCCCCTGGGTCAATCCCCGACGGATAGCCCGAACACAGTGCTCGTAAAGGGATGTCTGCTCCAGGCTCGTTCTGGGGATCATGAACAGTTCATCCTCGCCCTCCAGCCCATCTCCCTCCAGGTAAGGGATATATTCGTTCAGTATCTCTTCATCCCCCGTAAAATGCACATATTGTGCAACGGCAAAGGGTAACCAGAGGAGGTCATCGGAGCATCGCGAACGGATGCCGGCTCCGGTGGGCGGATGCCACCAATGCTGAACATCACCCTCCCGGAACTGCCTGCTCGCGGCAAGGAGGATGTGGTCCCGGGCAAGTCCGGGTTCAAGGGGAAGGAGGGCGAGGACGTCCTGGAGCTGATCCCGGAAACCGAAGGCTCCTCCGGACTGGTAGAATCCCGACCGCCCCCAGATCCTGCAGCTCAACGCCTGATAGGGCAGCCAATGGTTCATAATGGTATTGACGGCAGGGTCAGGCGTATCGACAACCATACGGCCCAGAAGGCCTGACCACCAGTCCCGGGTAACGGCCAGCGAGCTGTCAGCCGTTTCCGGGTGACCGTAACGCCGGATCAGTTCCCTGGCCTCCTCCTGTGTCTTCGTCTGTCCGAGGAGGCAGGTCACTTCCGCTGTTTGCCCGGGCTCAAGCTTGATTATGACCTGGATGGCTGAACAGGGATCCAGGCCCGCGCCTGTTCTCCCGGACAGACCCTCGCGTCCCATGGCAGCGGGAAAGCCGGGGTCGCTGTTTCGACCCAGGAACTCCTTCCGTTCACCGGTGTAGCTGTCAGGATTTGGAGAGATGGAGGCGAAAGCAACGTGTCCGGGGAAATCCTCGTTATATGGATTTCGTGCCATCATCGCCCCGGATTTGTCATTCCAGCTTGTAACAATGTGTTTCTGGCTGGTCTCCCTGTCCTCACCCAGGACCCATTCAACATAGTAGGTAACGGACAGATGCCGCCTGGTTTCGGTCTCGTTGTGAATGCTGAGCCGCTGGATCTTAACGGGATCCTGGATGGCATCCGAGACGGGGACAAAGACTGACAGGTTCTGCGCAAGGCCGTGGCTGTTGTGCGAAAAAACCGTGTAGCCGATGCCGTGCCTGATTCGGTAAGGCGCAGCGCCCCTGACAGGAAGCGGTGTGGGCGTCCAGTATTCCCCGCTTTGTTCATCTCTGATGTATATCGCCTCGGAGACGGGATCACTTACGGGGTCGTTGGACCAGGTGGTGAGCCGGTTGCGCTGGCTGTTTCCGTACCATGTGAACCCGGAACCAGTCTCGCTGACAAGGGTCCCGAATCGCTTGTTGGCAAGGACGTTAACCCACGGTGCGGGTGTGTTCATTCCCGGCTCCAGGGTAATGACATATTCTGATCCATCCTCCCGAAAGCCTCCGATATCGTTATCCCATTGAAGGTCGAGAGAGGGCAGGGCAGATGGCAGGAACTGATCGGCGGCGGTTTTTATCTTCAGCCTCTTCGGCAGTTCAGACTTCAGAATGGGAACACTCATCTGCTGCGCCAGGGGTCCACGATGGGCCACCAGAACCACCTGAGCCACCGAGAGGATCAGAGTCAGGTCCTCCTCCGGTATCTGGTCAACGACCCGAAGGTAGATCCCGCCCGGTGTGTCAACTCCGGTATAAGAGGAATAATTTTTAATCAACCGCTGCAGCTGGTTATGAAGAGGTTGATCGTAACTGGACGATTCCTCATTGAGGATAACAAGGTCGGTCCTGAGGCCGTGCTGCTGCCAATAGGTGTGTGCCTGAAGGGCCTGGGTGACCGTTCCCATGTCGTGGGGATCTCCAATGGTCACAGCCAGTATGGGTAAATCTCCGGAGATGCCATGAGGCCACAGCCCGGACTGGCCGCGGGTGTTCTGCTTCAACCTCTCCTCCGAGGGCCGGAGCTTCTCATGAGGATAGATCATGTACCCTCCCAGGTGCTGGAAGCGCCGGGCCTCCTCAGGCTGAATGCGCAGGTGTCGAAGCTCCAGCTGCGCCTGACGCCAGGCCAGGTCTCTCTCCCGCCAGATATCTTCAAATGAGCGGTACTTTTCCAGGATGTCCAACGCTGTCTCCCGGGTTTTGGCGGCGCACAGGATCATGGCGAAAGTAAACCTCTGTCCGGGTGAAAGTTCGATTGTCCGGCGGAGGCTGAGAACCGGATCCAGAACCAGGCCTGTGGTCCCGGAGAGGTCCTCGTAAAGAGCTGCGGGATCAGCCGGCGTCCGGCCCCGTCCCAGAAAACGGCCACGGTCGGTTTCATATTGTCCGGGGCCGTCTACAGGTTCTTCCGTTGTGATCTGATGCCCTACCCAGACAGCGGGTTCGTCCAGGCTCCTTGGCCGTCGGGTGGCCAGGAGCGCTGAACCTTCTTCCACGGCCTCAGTCGTGATGAAAAGCTTGTTGAACGCCGGATGGATTAAATCCGCCCGGTGAGACGAGAGGACAGGTTCGACATATGAGGTGATCTGAAGGATCCTTCTCCTTCCTGATCTGTTGATCAGTGTGATCCTCCGTATCTCGGCATCATCCTCCGGTGACACCAGGATCTCGGTCTCTGTCTCAACGCCGCTGTCTGACCGTCTGATCTCTGCCCTGTCAAGGGCGAAGCTGACCACGTAATTATCCATCCTCCCCCCGACCGGGTGATAGGTGTTACTCCATGTTCGTTCCGACTCCAGATCCTTGATGTAGCAGAAGACACCCCAATGATCTCTGGTCGGGTCGGCCTGCCACCTTGTCACATCCAGATCACGCCAACGGGAGTATCCGCCGCCGCTGTTGGTGATCATCAAGGAATAACTGCCGTTTGACAGGATCTGGGTCTTGGGCCGGGTGGTATGGGGGGTGTCGAATTTACTCTCGGACGGGGCGATTTCCACAGGAGTGGCTGAGGACGGGGCCCTTTCCTCCGTCGGCACCTGATAGACGGGAGGCAGGGCGGGAATCCTTTCGAAGAGAAGGGGTTCGGTGGAGCGCACTCTTGTATCAGCGTGGAATCGTCTTTGCATCGGGTTGCCGTTCAAAAAATTATCAAGGGCCAGAAAACCCATAGCCTGATGGTGAGCCATATAGGTTCGCACGATCACGCCAGCGTCGCCCTCACGCCGGCGCTGGCGTGTGAAATCGATGGATTCAAAATATCCATGACTGTCGAGAAGCCCCATTCGGTCCAGCCAGTGGAGATTGTAAAGGGCCTCTTCCGGATAAATTGAGAGGGCGAGAATGCTCGCATACGGGGCAATGACAAGATCTTCCTCCAGGCCCCTTTTAAGACCCAGCCCCGGCACACCGAAGCTCTTGTACTGATAGACACTGGAGGGATCGAGATCGGCGTAGGCCGACTCAGAGATACCCCATGGGACCCCTCTCTGCCTGCCGTAGTCCATCTGGAGGTTGACCGCTTCCCGGCAGGCCATATGAAGCATGGAGTTTTCGAAAGTCCTGAGCAGGAGTTGAGGCATGAGGTATTCGAACATGCTCCCCCCCCAACTGAGAAGGACCCGGTGCCGGCCGACTGATCCATGAGGCCTTCCCAGCGCCTGCCAGTGGTGTACTGGAATCTCCCCGCGAGCGATGGAGATGAAGCTGGCAAGTCGGGCTTCACTGGCCAACAGATCGTAAAAGCTGTTGTCGAGCCTCTGGTCGGTGACATTAAACCCGATATGAAAGAGCCTTTTACGGGTATTGTACAGAAAACGCATGTTCACCGCATCGGTCAGTTCCTGGCATCGCCTGATAGACGTATTGGCCTCCTCGACCAGATCGTAAGCCCACCAGATCGCGGATGCCAGTGACTCTTTGACATTCTTCAGGGTCATGGACCTGTTGCCGCTGATGTTCTCTTCAACCGATTGCTTCATGATGGCCGTGATCAGGGGGTGGTTTTCATAGGCAATCTGACGAATGGACGGGGGCCGTGCCAGAAGGCTGTCTTCGCTGATATTCAGCTCACTGAACAGCTCCTCTCTCTCATTTGCCGGGAGTTGAAGGATCTGTTCCATCCACGCCAGATAACGAACGGCAACATCCGCCCAGGCGCGGCTCAGTCTGTGGGCCTGTTTTGCCCAGTAGAGAACCTCGCGGCCTGAAAGGCTGTTGTCCTCGGCAAATTTTCCGGAAAGCTCCTCCAGGATCGCCCGGGAGAGGGAAGCCGCGCTGTGAAGATGATCGATGGTGTTTACCGGGTCCCGGCCGTCACTTTGCAGCGTGAGGTTGATCAACTCCCTTACCCTGTTGAGCGGGCCGTCCTTTAATCCGGCCTTTTTCATCTCCTCTTCAAGGACAGTCGCCGTGTCGGCAATGCCACGCAGGGATTGAGGTCCCAGGAGTGGGGTGTCGACTAGCTCCCGGACGCCCTGGGCGAGAGTCCACAGGGAGCCGAGAAGGTTGCCGCTGTCTACGGTGGAAACGTACATCGGGCGGAGCGGTTTCAGGGTATCTGTATCGTACCAGTTCAAAAGGTGCCCTTCATACCGCTGCATTCTCTCCATGCTTCCGAGGGTAACGTTGATCCTGTCGATCATGTCGGCGGGAGTGAGGTAGCCGAAATCGCCCGCGCCCAGCAGGCTGAGCAGGTAGAGCCCGATGTTGGTCGGGCTGGTCCGGCGGGCAATTTCATCAGTATGGGAGACCTGGTAATTGTCCGCCGGCAGCCAGTTTGTCCGGGACCCCACCAGGTCATCGAACGTGCGCCAGGTCCGTCTGGACACGTTCCTGAGAAAAACATTGTCTTCAGGAGAGATGTCGACAGGCTGAGGGACCCTGCGACGAACTATCCACCAAACCAGGGCCGGGCTGACAAACCAGAGAAGGAGAAAAGGGAGGGCGGCAGAGAGAGATGAGAGGTTGGTGAAAAAGACGGCTGCGGCAATGAACACAGACAAGGCGCTGGCCAGGCCCATGACAGAGATGAGTTTCCTCAACCTTTCCTCCGAACTCGCCTGGGCAGCCCGGGCTGTCGTCCACTGGAGCATGTTGCGATGGCTGATGAATCTCCGGTACCAGACCCGCGTAATGGCATCCACGTTAAGATACGCCTGCTGGATCATCAAGCTTGCCTCGATGATGGATCGTTTGACATTTCTCAGGAGCTGTGAAGGGATCGATGCCCTGAGCTTGATGGGAGACATGGACCATGTCACCAGGTCGGTCAGGGGTGCCGACAGGATGTTGATTCCAACGAGGACGGATGCCGCGGCCGCAAAGGGCAGCGGTTTGAACCAGGCGAGCAGGAGAAGCAATGCGGACGCGGGGGCAATCAAGCTTCGTCTGAGGTTGTCGAGGATCTTCCAGCGGTTGAACATCGACAGCGGGTTTGGAACCCTTCTGCCGGTCACGTCAATCACCCGCGGAAGAAGCCAATCGGCTATTTGCCAATCCCCCCTTATCCACCGGTGCTGCCTGATGCTGTAGGAAATGTAATCAGGCGGAAAGTCGTCGAAGAGCTCAATGTCGGTGGCCAGCCCTGCCCTGACATGGGAACCCTCGATGAGATCGTGGCTGAGGAGGCTTCTTTCCGGGAAACGGCCCGTGAGAACACTGTTAAAAGTCCTGGGATCGTAGATCCCCTTGCCAATGTAGGATCCCTCACCGGTGAGGTCCTGGTAGACGTCTGAGACGGCTGACGTGTAAGGATCGGTGCCTATCGGATCGGTGAAGAGCCTGGTGAAGGTGGTAGCCGTAGCACTGGGCAGGGAAGTGCTGATCCGCGGCTGGACGATGGTGAATCCCTCTTTCACAAGACCGCTTTCGGGATCAATGACCGGTTCGTTGAGAGGGTGAGCCATCGTTTCGACCATCCGCCGGGCACTGCCCCTGGGCAGTTGGGTGTCGCTGTCGAGGGTGATGACGAACCGGATACGGTGCAGTCTCTCCGGATCACCGACCCGGACGATCTGTTGGCCGGATCGGGGAGAAAGGTCGTTGAGAAATCGATGGAGGTCTTCCAGTTTTCCTCTCTTTCTCTCCCATCCCATATAGCATGATTCCGATTCGCTCCATTCCCGCTCACGGTGAAGCAGGTAGAACCTGTCTATGCCGTACCGGTCGTTAAGGCGCTCGATCCCCCGTAATGCGATGTCCAGAAGTTTGCCGTCATCTTCCTTTTCCGGCTGGTCTGCGTCGGTGAAATCGGTAAAGAGGGCAAAGATTAAATTGGGATCAGGATTGGCCTGATATCGGACCTCCAGGTTTTCGATATCTGACCGGATGTCTTCCTCCTTTGTAAGGAGAGTGGGAACCACGACCAGTGTCAGATATTCTTCAGGGATTCCTTGCCGCTCGAAGTCCATCTTTGGCAGCTTTCGGGGAGGGAGAAGATGGGTGATCAGATAGTTGACCACCTGGACGACAACCTGGCTGGCGGGCAGGAGAGCCAATGCGGCCAGCAAAACAAGGATGCCGGCGGAGATGCCGACAGCGTGACCCTTTAAGGCCATCAGGAGAACCAGAAAAAAAGTCCCCAGTCCCACAAAACTGAAGTAGATGGGCGCATGATAGGCGTAAACCCATGACAGGGTTCGATGCCGCCGGTCGTCGGAAATTCCCAGGCTTTCCGTCAGTTCACTGCGTCCCTTGTCGATCAGGTAGTAGCCTACATGGGTACGCCGCCGATCGGGAGAATCGGTCTTCAGGTGTCTTTCCGCGAGAGATATGGCAGCTTCTGCGATCTCCTTATCACTGCCTCCTCCGGATTTGGCCAGGGACTCAACAGCGTGACGGCAGCTGTCCCTGGTTGTGAAATCCATCCTGGTATAGACCCGAAGCGGGTCCCTGCGCAGGATGCGCTCCAGGCGGCTCTGTTCCTCGAAGATTTCACGCCAGTCCATCTGTTTGAGCCAGCGAAGACTCGAGATGGCGTTGCCGATGGCGGCTTCATCCGCCGACTGGATGGCCCTCTCCTCCAGGATGGCGCTGTCGATATCTCCCCCGAGATTCCTTTCAAGCCATCCCTGGATAGGACCGAGTGCGGTTTCCTCATCGTAAAGATGTTCTATCAGCTGAAAGGCGAGGTAGACGCTCGGCGAGGGAACCTCGGCGATGAACTCGGAAATTATGGAAAACAGAAGATCAGGTTCGTTGCGGGCCGCTACGATCAGCCTGTTTGCCCAGAAATCAGCGATTTCCCTTTCCCTCAGCTGGCGGTCCACTTTTTCAGCGAGGTAGCAGAGGTTGTCGATGAGGGATATCCTCAGCATGAGGGGAAAAGCCCACAGCTCCCCGCTGGATAGTGGTGATACGGACTGGTAGGCACCCAGAAAGTCGCTGATGCAGTGCCAGTCGATCTGTCCCTCAGTGTGGAGAACCAGATCCCCGGCGAGTCCATAGATCCTTGGGTCCCCGGAGAAGGGGCCTCCCGCCATTACGGGAAGTTCACGGTAAAATTTCTTCGGGAGGTTCTTGCGGACATCAGAAATATGGCTGTTGATGATGAAGGCATTATCCATGATCCATTCGGCTGGCGTGGTGATGACCTGTTCCAGATGGGAGGCCTCGGCGAGGACCTGCCGGACCTCCTCAAGGATGCTCTCACAGGCATCAAGGTGGTCAAGAAGAGGTGTACTCTTGCCAGGGCTCGGCCCTGGAGAATAGCTCTTCGCCAGAGTGTGGGCATGATCCCGTATCTTCAACGGGGAGAGAATCTCGCCTGGTGGATGTCTATCTTCCTCCAGAACAGATGTGCGGTGGGGATGGAATGCGAAGATCGTCGGTTGGTCCTTACCGACGCGGCGAAGAAGTTTGATGGCCAGACCCATTCTGGCGGGTGATGCCTGTATAACCAGAAGAGTTTCTCCCCGAACGAGGCAATGTGCATGTTTCGCAAGGACGGCTCTGTCGACAGAAAATCCGGGAATTCTGCTCAGAAAAGGAGCTGTCAGAATGGTCACCAGGCCCGCTATGGGGAATGACAGGACAAAGAGAAAAACGAGCGTCAATCCTCTCCATCCCGCAAACATGGCGCCGAATCCGACAGCCAACGAAAGGAGAAAGGTGATAAAGACACCGAAAAGGATGACCTGATGAGGGGTAATATCGTCGAACAGAAGGGATCCTTTACGGGGCCTGTGGACCAGCGTAACGCGCCTGAACCGCCACCCGCGAAGCCGTTTAAGAGCTTCGGTGCCGGACTTTTCGGAAGAATAAAAACCGAGCAGAAAACCTGGTGCGGGCATAGTTTGCAAACCCTCCTGAATGGGTTTCATGGGACGTCCTGATCATGATGTTCCGGACTAACTATAGCAGTTTACTTGATTGTGCGATTACCAACAACTTTCCAGTGCCGGGCCGCGCCGATCATGGGTCAGAAGACAGAGATCAGATTTCAGGATTTAATTCAATTCACCGCCGAGGACGCCCTTCGACGCGTTTCGCTTGTTCAGGCCAGGCGGAGTGCGCAGAGGAGCGCAGGGAAAAGCAGAGTTTTTTGGGTTAATATAATGCGCAGTCATTGCGAACCTGTTGGTTTGTGAAGCAATCTCAACAAGCTGAGGCTGCTTCGGTCGCTAAACACCTCGCCTCATCCACTGGTCTCGACTGTTCGAGATTGCCACGTCGCTCTCGTCATTCTCGGCACTCCTCGCAATGACACCGCAGGATACCTGGTCATATAGAACCAATTTTAAAGAGACGTTCGGAGCAAAGAGGAGCCTTGGAGAGGAGGAGCAATTGGGACTTTCGGGTTAAATCCCGCCAACGGCGGGACGAAACCGAGCGGTTAAACCCGAAAGGCACCTATTTATTGCGCTCCACTGCTTTGAATTTCCACCCCCAACCTCGGTCCTCCCCCCTCAAGGGGGAGGAAGATTACTGACTACTTGTTTCCATCTAAAAACCCAACCCACTTCACATTGAGCGTAGCCACCCCGAACTCCTCCTCGACTTTTCCCTTGAGAACATAAGGTCGATGGCGAACCATTTTCCGGCAGAACCGGGCGTAGGCGCGGGGAAAGAAGGTGGTGTCGAAAATGGCGGTGGTGTCCTCGAAGGTGACGAACTCCATGGGCTCGCCGTGTTTCGTTTTCACCGGTTTGCCCGTGACCCACCAGCCGATCATAGTGACGTGCCGGCCCACCCATTTCTGAATTTCGCTGGCGGGAGCATACCGGAGACCGTCAAGACCGTCACGGTGAAGATCAAGAGGATGGCGCGAAACAAGCATTCCCAGGGTCTGGCTCTCCTGCCTGAGAACAGTCCCCTCATCGTACGGTTCGGGCCTGGGCAGATCCGGCTTGTGCTCATCAAACAGAAAACCGATCTGTCCTTTTCCTGGACTCTGGTCCCGGGAGTGGCTATGGCTCAGGACCTCCCAGATGAGAGCGGGACGCCTGTCCCTCCCTTCCAGGTCGTCGAAGCACCCTGCCTTGACCAGAAATTTTAAAGCCGACGGATCAAGCCGTACCCTCGCCAGAAAAGCGGTAAAACTTCTGTAAGGACCTTTATCCAGTCTCTCTTTGAGCAGTCCGTCGACGGTCTTTTTCGATAGTCCATCGATCTGCATCAAGCCCATCTGGATATGTGTTCCTCTGCCCGTGTAGTGATACTCACTGGCGTTGATATCGGGAGGCAGAACCGTGAGCCCCATGCGCCGGGCCTCTGAAAGATAGGCGAAGGCCGAGTAGAACCCACCCTGGTTGGATACGACAGCGGCCATGAACTCGGCCGGATAGTTGGCCTTCAGATACGCCGACTTGCAGCTGACCAGAGCATAGGATGCCGAGTGGGGTTTACAGAAGGAATACCCTGAGAATGACAGGATCTGGTTCCAGCAAAGAGACGTTGTCTTTTTGCTTATGCCCCGCTTCGCGGCGTCTTTGATAAATCGTGTCCTGTAATCTTCAAGCTTCCTGCCGCGGCTCTTCCTGGTGACGATCTTTCGGAGTTGGTCACCGTCGAAAGCGGAAAAGCCCGCCAAAGTCATGACCATCCGGGTGATCTGCTCCTGGTAGATGGCGATGCCGTAGGTCTCATCGAGAACGTCATCGAGGAAAGGGTGCAGAGACCGCCACGGCTTGCCCCTCATCCTGGCCACGAACTCGAGGATGAAGGCGTTGGCAGCGGGACGGATGATTGATGAGGCCATGACCAGATGCTCGAACAGGTCACATTCAAGAGTGATCGGATCCGGGTCATCCCCCCACATTCGCCGGAGCAGCTGCCGGGTTGCCGGGGACTCGATGTAAAAACATCCCATGGTCTCTCCCGACCGGATAAGAATGCGTGTTCTTTCGTCCTCCAGGGGCTGCCATTGAGCGTAGTCGATGATGCGACCGGTGTTCTTCCGGACAGCGGCAAGGGCGTCGCGGATCACCGCCAGGGAGCGATTACCCAGGATGTCTATTTTCACGAGACCGGCCGCCTCCGTCTGATCCTTCTCCCACTGTATAACCGGCATGCCCTTGGCCGACACCTCGACGGGGACGTAACGCCTGATCTCGTCCGGGACGATAACCAGACCTCCACAGTGAAGGGAGAGGTGGCGCATCTGGCCGTCGAGGCGCCGGGCGGTATCCAGGATCATTCTCCAGTCCCCGTTGAGCTTCTCGCCGGCAAAGCGCGGGTGGGTGGCCACAGCGGCGGCGGCCTTGTCCGGTTTCCAACCGCCGGACATCCGTCTGGTTATATCCTTGATCTCCTCACTTGCCAGACCGTAGACTTTGGCTACCTCCCTCAGGGCGGCCCGTGCGCGGAAGCTGACCTGATTGGCCACCATGGCCGCACGTTTTGTCCCGTACCGGGCGAAAGCAAAATCGAGGATCTCATCCCTCTCGTCCCAGGGAAAATCGATATCGATGTCCGGCGGATCCACCCGACCCGGATTCAGGAACCGCTCGAAGAACAGGTTGTACTTCAGCGGGTCTACGTGGGTGATGCCCAGACAGTAGGCCACCATGGAGGCTGCCGCGCTGCCGCGCCCGCAGGTCCTCGGTGAACGTTTGGCCAATTCCTCAACAACGAGAAAGTAGTGAGCAAACCCCTTTTCCCTGATGAGATCAAGTTCCTTTTCCAGGCGTGCTTTTACCCTCTCATCGATCCTGCCGTAGCGCCATAGAACGCCCTTCCGGGCCCTGCTCTCCAGATCAGAGTATGCCTCATCATCGGTCATATCCCGATAGCCGGGAAAGATGGTACGCGAAAAATCCCAGTCCGTCCGGCACAGCTCGGCCACCTTAATGGAATTCTCCACGGCTTCCGGACAGTGTGGAAAATGTTCTGCCAGGCTTCTTGAGGACAGGAGTCGATCCGATTCGGCTGCTGTGTCCGTCAATGAAAGCCGGTCCAGCTTTGTATTCAGGTCAATGGCCCTGAGGACACGGTGAAGATGGTAATCGCCCTCACCGAGGAGGACGGCTCTGGACGTCGCCACCGGCGGCAGCTTCAGGCGCCTTGAGAGCGCCAGGGCATTGTGCATGCTGTGGCCGGGGGACATCTCCACGAAAAGGTCTCCGGGATCCTGGCGCTTCAGATGAGTGAGGAGCGATCCGTCGTCGGTGATAACGACAAGGCCCTCGCGGAATTCAGAGAGGGACCGGGAGAGATCGAAATTCTCCCGGCAGTGGAGATCGGAAAGCAGCCGGCAAAGGTTTGCATAACCGGATCCATCCTTTGCCAGGAGAACGGCACGGTATCCGTCATTCACGGCTTCTGCCCCAATGATGGGCCTGATACCTGCTTCCATGGCCTGGTGCAGGAAGTGGGGAATGCCGTACAGGCCGTTGCGGTCGGTCAGTGCCATGCGGTCCATCCCGAGAGCACCGGCGGCGGCGCACAAAGTCTCCGGATGGTGGATCCCCCACCCGGGGGAGAAGGAAGAGTGGACGTGCAGGGGAACGTATTTCATATTTCATATTCCACATTCCACATTCCAGAAATAAAACTTTTCCTCCTGAAATTCATACCTGTGATCTGTGAACTGTTCTGGAATTTGAAATTTGGAATTTGGAATCCAAGGTTCGTCCCCAGCTGACTGAGCCGGTGCTGTAACGCTCCCTGATGCGGTCAATAGCATCCTGCAGGGCATCGGATCGTCCGGCTCTCCTGTCTGTTTGGGACGAACTGCTGAACATCTCCATCTGCCGGTTCCTGGCTGAAACTCTTGTGCACGTGAGCCTCATGCCCCGGACACGCACACGGCGCTGACACGCTTTCATAAAAAGATCCTCGGCGGCAGCGTACAGGACTATGTCGTTGTCAGCTGGAGAGGGCAATGCGAAGGATTCCCGGCTCGACACACCGTCGATGTAGTAGACGGTGAGAGTGATCTTTCCCGTCCCCTTCCCCAGACGCCGCAGTCGGAAACCGCATCCCTCAATCAGGCGGCACAGCTCTGCCAGGAGGATTTCGTCACTGTTCTGTTCCTGTATGAGATATGACTCCTCCGTGACATCGAGAGTGCGCCTGGGAGGAAGGACCGGCGAGGGATCGATGCCGCGGGCCCGTTGGTGCAGGAGCGGTGCGAAGGGGCCAAAGACAAGGCCGAGCTGTGAAACTGATAGAGCAGTCACCTCCTCGACCCGGCGCAGGTTCAGATCGGTCAACAGTATCCGTTCCCTGGTGCTTCCCACACCAGGCAGGATCGAGACGGGCATGGGTGCGATGAACGGCTTCTCGCTTCCCCTGAGAACGTCGCACACTCCGGGTTTCCTGAGAAAGCGGGATGCAATTCCGGAGACGAGCTTGTTGCCGGCAACACCCACCGATCCCCTGAGCCTCAAACAGTCAGTGATCTCCCGGTCCAGACGGGCTGCCGCATCCCGGCCCGGCCCGAGGAGGCGGCGGCTTCCGGTAAGATCCAGATAGAGACGACCAGGGGAGCCGGGCTCTGCAAGGGGCGTGTATCGGGATGACAGGTCTATAAGGGAACGCATGCCGGTGGACAAGAGTCTCGGGTTGGGAGGAAGGATGGTCAGTGAAGGGCAGAAGGCCAGTGCCCGGAACACCGGCATACCCTCGAAGACCCCCTCCTGGACGATGGCCCGGTCAGTGTGGCTCGGGGCCACCGCCACAGGCCGCTCCCGCAGGAACGAGTTGATCACTCGCGCAAGGGCGATGGGGAATGCGGGGATGTTGAGATGTAAAATGTCTCGATGCATGACTTATTGAAATCCAAGATCCAAAATCCAAAATCCAAAAACAAGACCCAAGATCCAGGACTCACAATAAAAAGCGGAGATTTCAAAACTTAAAGCGATCATATTGGCCTCATTAAATTTGTGCGATTGAGATCTGATTTTGGATTTTGGATTGTGGATTGTGGATTGTGGATTCGTCATCCACAATGCCGGATGACCCCGACCACCACCCCCTCGATGCGGAAATTCACACCTTCCTCCACAATGATGGGCTCCATGGAGGGGTTGGCGGGATGCAGTTCAACACGTCCGCCCTCGTGGACGAGGCGCTTGACCGTGGCTTCGTTGTCGATGATCGCCACCACGGTCTGCCCGTTGTCAGCAGTTTCCTGCTTCCGTACGACAACGAGGTCCCCATCCAGGATACCGTCCTCGATCATGGAATCCCCCTTGACCCGGAGGACGAAGTTGTCGCCGGAACCTGCCATGGTCTGAGGGACCTCAATGGTGTCCGGCACTTCGATGGCTTCAATGGGTTTTCCCGCTGAAACCGTTCCGGCCAGAGGAAGCTCATATCCGTGCCCTTCGGGGAGAGTGACTCGAATTCCCCGGCGGGCGTTCCAGTTGCGCTCGATAAATCCCTCCCGCTCAAGACGGACAAGGTAGTTCTGCACTGTACCGAGCGATCTGAATCCCAGAGCCTGGGCGATCTCCCTCTGGGAAGGGGCATAACCTTCCCGCTCCGTGTGCTCCACGACGAAATCCAACAGCTGCTTTTGCTTGGGGGTCAGGGGACTCATTAAAACCTCCTTGAAATTCCAGATTTCATATTCCAAATTCCAAACTTAATGTGTCATCTTCAAGATCGCCAGTTTTCTGGAATCTGAAATTTGGAATCTGGAATTGGACTCAAGTATATGCGTAAGTTATGCGTAAGTCAATCCCCCTGTTTCACAAAGATTAGAACCTATGCAGCGGGTCGATTTGTCGGCTATAATATAAAGGAATTGATCTTAATGCCTGTCGGGGGGGAGGGGGAATCACTCAGAAAAAAACAAGAGCAGTATATCAGAGTAGCGCTATTGGATGCGCGCTGGTGTCCCCCTTTTCGGGGGGTGGTCTTTAGAGTGAGGAAAGGGAGGTAGTTTATGAAAAGCGGATATAAAAGATTCTTGATTATCGGCCTGGTTCTGAGCCTGGCTTTCCTGGGGTGCGCCAAGAAGGAGGAAGCTCCAAAAATGGCGGCCGGGGAAAAGGGGGAGGGAGGGACCCTGGTCTTCGGCAGGGGAGGCGACTCGGTGGGTCTGGATCCGGCCTACGAGACGGACGGCAACTCGTTTATGGTCTGTGACAACATTTACGAGCAGTTGGTGGCCTACAAGGACGAGTCAACCGACATCGAGCCGGGACTGGCCACATCGTGGGACATTTCCCCCGACGGCCTGACTTACACTTTCCACCTGAGAGAGGGTGTCAAGTTTCACGACGGAACACCATTTAACGCCAACGCCGTGGTCTTTTCCATCGGAAGGATGATGAAGGACAGGAACGTCAAGTTCGCCGGTGAAGGCTTTGATATCCCCCCCCAGGAGCGCCCGCCCGAGTACTGGGTGTCTATGGAGATGGACGACACCGTCGGTTCCATCGAGGCGGTGGATGAGAACACGGTCGTTTTCAAGCTCAAGAGGGTTGAAGCGCCCTTTATCGCCAACATGGGGATGGATTTTGCCAGCATCATAAGCCCCGCCGCTTTCATCAAGGATCCCAAGGGGTTCCTCCGCAATCCTGTGGGCACCGGGCCATTCCAGTTCGTCAAGTGGGTCACCGACGACCGGATCGTTCTCGAGGCCAACAAGGATTACTGGGACAAGGAAAACGGCCCCTATCTCGACAGGGTCATTTTCCGGGCCATTCCCGAGAACTCGGTCCGGTTCCTGGAACTGAAAGTAGGCAACATCGACATCTGCCAGTTCCCCAATCCGGCAGACCTCGAATTGGCCAGGAAAGATCCCAACATTAAGCTGGTTTCCCAGCCGGGCATGAACGTCGGCTACCTGGGATTCAACCACACCAAGGACATGTGGAAGAACATACACATGCGAAGGGCCGTGGCCCACGCCATCAATCGGCAGGCCATCGTGGACAACATCTACCAGGGTATGGGCCAGCTGGCCAAGAACGGGATCCCCCCGACCATGTGGGGCTATAACGACGACGTCCCGGGCTACAAGTACGACCCCGAGTTGGCCAGGAAGGAGCTGGCGCTGGCGGGATATCCTGGCGGTGAGGGCCTGCCTGAGCTCAAATTGTGGTCCATGCCGGTTCCCCGGCCGTACAATCCTGAGGGCCTTAAGGTCGGGATCGCCATGATCGGAGATCTGGCGAAGGTGGGAATCAAGGCCAACGTGACCAGTTATGACTGGGGTACGTATCTGAAAAGGCAGCGGGAGCAGCCGGACGACATGGACATGTTCCAGCTCGGCTGGACCGGTGACAACGGGGATCCGGACAACTTCCTTGCCGTCCTCTTCGACGGGCTGGCATCACCGGCCATCCGCACCCAGTGGAAAAATGAGAGGTACCACGAACTGATGCAGCAGGGTAAGCAGACCATCGATCAGGCCAAGCGGGTCGAGATCTACAAGGAAGCCCAGCAGCTGATGTACGACGAGGTCCCGGTAATCCCGGTGGCGCACTCGACGGTCATCTGGCCCATGCGCAACAACGTCATGAACTTCAAGCTTCACCCCACCGGCTCGGTGAGGATGAAGAACGTCCGTAAGGAGTAAAAGCAAAAAAACCGGGGGGAGAGGGCAACTTCTCCCCCTTTCTTAACCTTGCTCCTTTTTCCTTTTTCCTTTTTCCCTTTCCCCTTTTCTCTTTAACCTTTAACCTTGATGTTGCCATGTCAGGTTTCATCATCCGCAGGTTTCTGATCATCATCCCCACCCTTCTCGGGGTGTCTGTCGTTGTCTTCTTTCTCCTGGCCATCACCCCGGGTGACCCGGCTGAGTTGCTGCTCGGTGAACGGGCCACAGTGGAATCCCTGGAGGCCATGAGGGAATACCTGGGACTCAATGAACCTCTGTACGTTCAGTATGGTCTGTTTCTCAGCAGACTGATCCGGCTCGATCTCGGGGAGACCATATGGACCCGCCAGCAGGTGTGGCATGAGATCAGGGAGAGGTTTCCCGCCACCATCGAACTGAGCCTTGCCGCCATGTTCCTTTCCTGCTTTTTCGGGATCATCCTCGGCATCGTCTCGGCCACGAAACAGTATTCCGTGTTCGATTACCTGAGTATGCTCGCTTCGCTTATCGGGGTGAGCATGCCTGTCTTCTGGCTTGGGTTGATGCTTATGCTCGTCTTTGCCCTCAACCTGGGCTGGTTCCCGGTGTCAGGAAGGATCGGCGTGAACACGGAGCTGGAGGTGATCACCAACTTCTACGTTCTCGATGCCATCCTCACCAGGAACTGGTCGGCCCTCGGGGACGTTCTTCACCACCTGGTACTGCCCGCGGTGGCGCTGTCCACCATACCCATGGCCATCATTGCCCGAATGACCCGCTCGTCCATGCTCGAGGTCCTGCGCCAGGACTACATCAAAACAGCCCGAGCCAAGGGACTGAGCGAGGTGAAGGTTGTGTTCAAACACGCCCTGCGCAACAGTCTGATCCCGGTGATCACCGTGGTGGGTCTTCAGTTCGGGATACTCCTCGGGGGCGCGATCCTTACTGAACACGTCTTCGCCTGGCCGGGTGTGGGAAAGTGGATCTTTGAGGGGGTGGTCAAACGGGATTATATGGTGATCCAGGGAGGCACCATGCTGGTGGCCACGGTCTTTGTGGTCGTCAACACCCTGGTGGACATATTGTACGTGGTGATCAACCCGAGGATCTCGGTAAGGTAGGCAAACGATATGATCCGGCTTCTGAACAGGTTCACAGACCCCGAAACAC
>QIEJ01000137.1 GCA_003228585.1 Pseudomonadota bacterium | reverse complement strand
TGAATTCAAATTTTGGATCTTGGATTCACACACTGATAAGGCTTTGGCCATCATCTTGCATCCTGAGAAACATGTCCAAACCCGGCAAGAGAGCCCCGCACGTAATCATCGGAGAGGGAGGAGAAAAGCTCGCTGTCCGATACCTTCGTCTTCGTGGATATAAAATCCTCGGAAGGAACTACCGTTGCAAACTGGGGGAGATCGATATCATCGCGAAACACAAAGACCTGATGGTCTTCATCGAGGTCAGAAGCAGGTCCGAGCCTTTCCTGGCGGATCCTGTCAGCACCGTGGATGAGATCAAGATCGCCAGGACCATCAACGCCGCAAGGTACTACCTCATGGAAAACAGATTGGTAGATACCCCCTGCCGTTTCGATGTCCTGGCTATCTCCCTTCGGCAGAATAAACGCCCCTCCATCAAACACATACCGCACGCCTTCGACCTGTCATCCGACCTGCCCGACGATCTGGCCAGGAGGGGAACCAGGAGCCAGGCGAGACGTCTGAGCCGAAGTTTCCCCATAAAAAAGAAAAAGGACTAAGCCATGGTCTCCCGAGTCCTTTCATGCACCGTTTCCGGCCTTCATGCTGTCCCGGTCCATGTTGAGTTGGATCTTGCGGGGGGGCTCCCCGGGCTGACCATCGTCGGGCTGGGCGACACGGCAGTGAGGGAGAGCCGAGAACGGGTACTTGCCGCTCTGAGAAACTCCGGCTATCAGCTTCCGCCCAGCCGAATAACCGTCAATCTGGCACCAGCGGACCTGAAAAAGGTAGGAAGCGGATTTGATCTACCCATCGCACTGGGCGCCCTGGCCACCATGAAAGCATTCCCCGCCGACACTCTCTCCGGATTCATGGTCGTTGGCGAGCTCTCCCTGACAGGTGAGATCACCGGCGGAGGTCCTGCGTTCCCGGCCGCTCTGCTGGCCAAGAGGGCAGGTATGGAAGGGATGATCCTTCCGGTGGAGATGGCTTCGGAAGCCTCTCTTGTTAACGGCTGTCCCTCCTATCCTGTCAGCCGGCTTTCCGAGGTAACAGAATTCCTTCGGGGAAACCTTTCCCTGAAACCTGCCTCACCTCCCCTTGCCAGGAAAGAACCCGATATCCCTGATATGTCCGAAATCAAAGGACAAGGGGTACCCAAAAGAGCTCTGGAGATCGCTGCCGCAGGGAGCCACAATGTCCTCATGATCGGTTATCCCGGCTCGGGGAAAACCATGCTGGCCAAAAGACTGCCGGGGATCCTTCCAGACCTGTCCCACGATGAAGCTGTAGAAGTAACAGCAATCCACAGCATTTCAGGCCTCCTGTTGCCAGAGGACGGGATCATTACAAGGCCGCCATTCAGGGCTCCACACCACACCATATCCCATATCGGCCTGTCTGGTGGAGGCTCATCTCCACGGCCCGGGGAGGTTACGCTGGCCCATCACGGTGTCCTGTTCCTCGATGAGATGTCGGAATTCAAGCGCTCTGCCCTGGAAACTTTAAGACAACCCCTCGAGGATGGCAGGATCGTCATTACACGGGCAGCCCAATCCATAAGTTATCCTTCACGATTTTCCCTGATCGGAGCTTCCAATCCATGCCCGTGCGGTTTCCTTGGCCACGAGACCCGACACTGCGTATGTGGTCCCTCGGTGATAAACCGTTACCGCAGACGGTTATCGGGGCCTCTAATGGATCGCATCGACATGGTTGTGGAGGTCCATGGTGTACCGCTTGAGGCTATTTCAGACATCGCCCCCGGGGAAAGCTCCGGGAAAATCAAAAAAAGGGTTGTCAAAGCACGGTCAGTCCAGCGTGAACGGACCAGCAGTGGGCTCCCTCCCCTCAATTCCCTGCTAACCGCAGCCCAACTCCAGGACCTTGTCCCTTTGGGCCGGGAGCATCGTTCTCTCATGGAAGAAGCGGTGAAACGTCTTGGACTGACCGCCAGGGGCTATCACAGGATCCTCAGAGTAGCGCGAACCCTTGCCGATTTAGAGGGGGAGGACTTCCCCGGGCCGGAGCACCTGGCAGAAGCTATTCAGTTCCGACCGGTGATCGGGGAGCTGTACTAGGAGATCAGGGGTAAGGGAACAGCGCAAGCCATCCCGCAAAATCTGTTCTCTAGCCTGTTCCCTCCGACACGACCAGAACACTCAATTCGCTCTGAAGGGAGTTCATGTGCGCGGCCAATTCGGAGATTATCTCCTGGAGCCCGTGCACCGACTGCCTGTTCTTTGCGATGATCCCGGCCAGATCTTCAGTCATACTGAAAACCTTGTTCCCGTTGACCACCTGTACATCTGTCGATTCACTGATTCCGTGGACCGAATCCGATATTTTCGTCAGTTCGGAATTGATCTGCTGGCTGGTCGATGTCTGTTCCTCTGTGCTGGTTTTGACCTTCTGGGCTACCTGTTGTATCTGTCTGGACATCTCGAGGAGTTTTTCACTGCTCTCAGACTGCATCTGGCCAACTTCCTTGATGTTGTTAACAGAAGCACTGAGCTGCTCCGTGGTCTCCATGACCCTGCTGCTTGTGTTTGCCTGCTCAGAGGTCGTCCTGGCAATCTCCTCTACCCTCTGGGAGACCTGTTTCGTGCTCTGAACGATCTTCTCCAATGAGGCTGTCACCTGCCCGGTTAGCTGGACTCCCTCTTCCACCTTACCGGTTGCCTCCTCAACAGCCTCCCCCGTCTTCTTTACCTCATCCCTTATGCCCTGGATCACGCCGGCTATCCTGTTGGTTTGAGCCTTCGTGTTCTGGGCCAGTTCGTTAATCTCGTCGGCAACAACGCCAAAGCCTTTACCCTGAGCTCCAGCCTGAGCAGCAATGATGGCGGCATTGAGAGCCAGGAGATTGGTCTTTCCGGTAATATCGGTGATGAAACTCAGGATCTCATCAATCTCCTCGATCCGTTCCGTGACAACGGATATGAGATGGCTGACCTGTGCTGAGCTCTCCTTGATGGCCAGTGTGCCCTTCATGGCATTCCTGGACACACTGACACCCTCCTCGGCGATCTGTGTCATCTGTACCGCGTCGGCCGACGTGCTCTCGGTATTCTCACGAACCTCCTGGATGCTCACGCCCATCTCGCTCATCGAGCTGGCTGTTTCCTCTGTGGCCCTGGAAAGGGAAAGAAGATTCTCTGAAATATCACCGATGAATGAGGACATATTCTGTATGGCCTCGTTAATTTCGTTCACAGACCGGAACAGGGACTCGGACATGCCAGAGACCTCCTCGATGGACGCCCCCATCTGCATAATGCTGCTGAAGCTGTCGCTGGCCGAGCTCTCGAGAACATGAATGCCCCGTGTTACCTCGTCGATAAGTTTCTTGTTGTGGGTTACGGATTCCATGGTTTCCGAGGCAAGATTGGCCTGCTGATCGGATCCCTCGAGTACCTCGCTGTAGACCCTGGTTATACTCTCATGTGCCCGGTTAATGCCTTGAAAGGACTGCCTGACCCCAAGGACAATACCGCCTAAACGTTCCAGAGTGGCGTTCAGTTGATCGGCCAGAACACCGAATTCGTCATTCGTCGGCACATCCAATCTGACCGAGAGGTCCCCACCGCCTACCTTGCCGAGTACACCTAATATGGTCTTCATGTGTCGTAGCAGGAATTGGACCGTCAAGTGAAGAAGGATGACACCGAGAATGGACGCAATCGCAAACTGGATGATCAGCTTTGTCGTGATATCTTTCACCTCATCGAGAATGATACCCCTGTCCATTCCCACATGGGCAGTTCCGGCAGCACCAAATATAATGGGTACAGCAACCTCCATGATCCGTCCAACCTCGGGCAGATTGATCTCTGCTATTCGGAACTCCTCGTCGCCCTTGACAGGATTTCGATTCCTGAGGCTTTCCTGGAAACCCTCTTCAAAACTATGTGCGACAACCTGTCCGTTTTTATCCGTGATAAAGATGTACCGGACACCGAGAATATCACTGGAAGCATCCACCAGATCCTGGACAACATCCAGGTATCCGCTGAAAAGTTTGTCCTCACTGGACGTCGCCAGGGAAGTCGCAATAGTCCTGCCTTTGCTCAGGAACTCGCTCTCCATAACCTGGGTGAACCTGTTCCTGGTGAAGACAATATTGAAGACCGCAAGGATGAACATGACGAGGATGACCACGCCCGTGATTTTCCAGGCGATGGTGAGTCGAGGAGTCAGCGGTGAAGAGACTCAATGGAACCGTTAACAGGTTTTTCCGATCCGTTCTTCATAAGTAATACCCTCTCCAACAATTGATGACTTCGCAAAAAGTCATCAACCCGCCCCGCGTGGGGCGCCCAGATCAATGACCGGCAAATTTGTCCATTTTCTTTGTGAACTCATTGACGGCTTTGTAGGCTGAACTTCTGGATTCTGACCCGAACTCCTTGAGCAGTGCCTTCTGTTTTTTACTGACCTTGCCCGGGATCTCCACGATGATCCTGATGTACTGGTCACCGCGTCCGGATCCGTGCAGGCTGGATATGCCCTTGCCTTTGAAGTGGAATACCTGTCCGGGCTGCGCTCCGGCCGGGATCTTCAGATCGACAAGACCCTCCAGAGCGGGAACCTGGATGGTCCCGCCGAGAACAGCCACCTCCATCTTGATGGGAATCTCACAGATGATATCGTTGCCCTCTCGAACGAAAAGGAGATGATCCTTGACCTCGATGTGGACAAAGAGGTCTCCGGCTTCACCACCTGCCAGCCCTCCGTCCCCTTCCTCCAGGAGCCTCAACCTGGTCCCGCTGTTGACCCCCGGAGGGATTTTGACAGTGAGTTTCTTTTCCTTCCTGACACGGCCCTTTCCATTGCAGCGTTTGCAGGGATCCTCAATGATCCTCCCGGCACCGCGGCAGTTGGGACATGGACGGGACATGGTGAAAAAAGCCTGCTGAAACCGTACCTCGCCGCTTCCTGAGCAGGCGGGACACTCGACAGGACTGTAGCCGGGCTCGATGCCATCTCCGAGGCACTTATCACACTCATCAAGGTAGGGATACTGAATCTCTTTCTGGGCCCCGAAGGCCGCTTCCTCGAAGGTGATCTCCAGGCGGTACCTGAGATCCTCCCCTCTGGCGCCTCGAGACCCGCGTCCTGAACGCCCCACTCCGAAAAAGTCCTGAAAGAGATCAGAGAACAGATCGGCAAATGACCCCCCGAAGTCGAATCCGCCCGAGAATCCTCCGTTGCCGGCAAGGCCTGCGTGACCGAACTGATCGTAGACTCTCCTCTTCTCATTATCGGAGAGAACGGCATACGCCTCACTCAGCTCTTTGAACTTCTCTTCAGCCACTGAATCACCGGGGTTCCGGTCGGGGTGATACTCAATAGCAAGACGTCTGTAGACTTTCTTTATCTCCTCGGAAGCCATTTCGCGGGAGACCTGAAGGACCTCGTAGTAATCTCTTTTTCCAGCCATCTAATCCTCGTCACCGTTCTCAGAATTTCTCTGGGAATCCCCGGCCACGTGGACCATGGATGGTCTGACAACTTTCCCTTTGAGTCTGTAACCCTTTTGCAGTTCGTTGATCACCGTCCCATCCTCATGGTCAGGGGACGAGAGAACACCAACTGCCTCGTGGATACTGGGATCAAAAGGTTTCCCTAAAGAGGACACAGGCTCCAAACCGCATTGCTGAAGCACCTTGTGCAGCTGATCCGAGATCATCCTGACGCCTTCGAGGATATCCCCTGAATGGGAACCATCGTGATCTGCATCCAGGGCTCTGTCGAGATTGTCCAGAATGGGCAGAAGATCAGAGATCAGACTCTCGTTGGCAAAACAGACTATCGCCTCGCGTTCTTTCTCCATCCTTTTGCGATAGTTATCAAAATCCGCAGCCACCCGCAGATGCAGATCCTTCAACTCCTCGATGGTGGACTTCATCTCCTCGTATTTCTCCAGGGTGATGGTCACTTCTGGTGATTTATCAACATTCTCATCTTCAGTCCGGGGGCCGTTTACGGCCTCATGGGCGTCCTTGCGACCCTGACCGCTCCTGGAATCTCTGGACTGTGATTTGTCCATCTGCTGCTTCAATTTTTGCTCCTCCTAAATTTCCGCCCTCGACAAACTCTCACTGACTGCATCAGCAGCGGACGTAACAAGGGGAATCACCTGGGAATAGTCCATACGGGTAGGTCCGATAACGCCCACCGTACCCAGAGAATTTTGACCGTTTCCGTAGGTAGAGGTCACCAGGCTGATGCCTCGGACCCCATCAATCCCGATCTCTGAACCGATGTGAATCATCAATCCCTCGGCTTTCATGCTCTCATCAAGCAGAGCCACAATGTTGCCTTTTCCCTCGAGGGTTCTTAAAAGCTGTTTCATCCACTCGATATTGGCTATGAACTCCGGAATATCCAGGATATTGGAACTCCCTCCGACATAGACATCACCCGACTCTTCCTCATCCAAAAGGTAACTGCCCAATTCAAGCGCCGCCTTCATCATCCGGTCATAGTTTTCCCATTGAACCCTGATATCCTCCATGACCTTCCTGCGCATCTCGGCCAGGCTCATCCCGCTGAACCGCTCATTCAGATATCGTGACATCTTATCAAGGGCATCCTGAGTGAAGTCCTCCCGATATTTAACGAGGCGGTTCTGGGTGATCCCGGATACTGAAACGAGAACCACCAGGACTGTTCCCGGTCTTATTCTTATAAAACTCACCCGTTTGAAAACGCTTCGCAGCTTTCTGGGCGAAAGTACAATACCCATGTAACGGGAAAAGCTCGAGAGAATGGACGAGGTTCTCTTCAAAAGCTCATCAACACCGCCTCCATGGTCCATCAGAGCCTCCCTGATGGACACCGTCTGAACATCGGTGATGGGTCGAGCTTCCTGGATCATATCAACGTAAAACCGATAGGCCTTCTCTGAGGGGATTCGACCGGCCGACGTGTGGGGCTTGGTGAGATAACCCCCCTTCTCCAACTCGACCAGGACGTTCCTGATAGTGGCCGGACTAAGCCCGAAATCATAACGCTTCGCAAGGCTTCCTGAACCAACCGGTTCGGCAGTCTCAATATAAGTCTGGATAAGCGCCAGCAGGACGTCCCTTTGGCGATGATTGCGGAGCAGTTCTGACATTCGTAATCCTCTATCCCTCCAGAAATTCGCCAAAAACCATTTAGCATGGAGACGTAAGCCTGTCAAACCCTGGCTGGCGCCCGTACAAGGTACTAGGTACTATGTGCCAGGTACTAAGGTCAACCTAGTCCTTAAGTACTTAGTCCTCAGCACCGCTCCTAAATTAACCAGCATACCGCCAAAGGGCAAGGGGGGGATGCGCCTTCGGCGCAGTGCGGCTCGATTACCTCGTCATGTGCGGCGCGGCCAGCGCGACCGTGCGGCTCGTCCTTCTCGACCGGTGCGGGGATTTGACTCCGAACGGGTCTGCGGTTTTATTCTGAATACTGATTACTGAATACTTTTACAAGATCCTCTCAAACACTTCATTTGACAGCAACATCCCGCGGGTAGTGAGACGAATTTTCCGCGAGCTCGAACGCAGTAGCCCCAGATCCCGGAACTCGGCCAGGGAGGAACCCAGAAGCTTTCGAGGATCGGTACCGTAGCGCAGTGCAAAAGCCTCACTATCGACTCCCGAAGCGAGCCGAAGGGCTAAAATGAGGGCCTCCGCCGGACTCTCCTTCGAATCCTCCACAGAGAGTTCCTCCCGGACGTTTACCGGGTTGTTGAGGTAGGCATCCAGATCATTTTTGTTGGCCCAGCGCCTTCGCGAACCGCCCAGGGTCAGGGCGCTGTGTGAAGATGGTCCGAGTCCGAAGTAGTCTCCGTCCATCCAGTAATTGAGATTTTGCAGGCTGATGTGCCCTGGCCTTGCGAAATTACAGATCTCGTATTGACAGAAACCGCCCGCTGTCAAAACCCTCCTTGACTCTCTGAACATTTGGGCGGTGATGTCCGGATCGAGTTCGCGGGGACCCTGTTCTTCGCATTCCTGAAGAGCATACATGGAGATATGATCGGGCTTCACAGCCAGGCCTGTTTCAAGATCCGTGATGAGATCCCTCATTTTCTGGCCCTCGAAACCATAGAGAAGATCGATCCCCACCGAGGAGAAACCGGCATCTCTCGCCCACCCTGCCACGGCCGGGCTTTTCTCATTATCATGTCGCACTCCCAGCTTCTTCAGCGAGTCTTTCTGAAAGGATTTAATGCCGATGCTAACCCGATCGAACCCGGCATCGGCCAACCCGAACAGTTCATCCTTCGTTATCCGGGCATCGACTTCCACCGTTGTCTCCTTGAGATCTTCAAGAACAAAGAGGTCCCTCAGATTCGAGAAGAGCCGAATGTAGAAAGAAGACGGCAGAAGGGACGGCGTGCCACCGCCAACGTAGATGGTTCTCACCGGACCTGGTGCTTTGGGCCCAAGGGCTGAGGCCTCCAGGCAAAGAGCTTTCAGATATCGTTCCTCGTCACCGGGCCGAGGAGGGATGCGGTAGAAATGACAGTACGGGCACAGACTTCGGCAGAGGGGCACGTGGATATACAGCGAGAAAAAGGGAGGAAGCGCCCTCAGAGATCCGGCACCAGCTTCAACGGACGTGGCACGCCACACGTCGGCCCTCTCCCCTTTCCGACAGTTCCGGGACTTGTTCAAAACACCTGTCTATTCTAAGGGAACAACGGGTATGGAAATGACAACCCGGAGGCGGCGATGAGGGGCTGGGGATCTCCCCCTCAGGTCCATGTGTCTTCTTCCGTCTCTTTGGGTCCGGTTCCGGTATGGACTGGGTCAGAACCTCCGTGTAAGGATGAACAGGATTGGTATAGACTTTCTCCACAGGACCCACTTCAACCAGCCTGCCCAGATACATCACGGCCACCGTGTCGCACAGGCTTCTGATAACCCTGAGATCATGAGAGATAAACAGCATGGTCAGGGAGAAGTGTTCCTTAAGTTCCATGAGCAGATTGAGGATCTGAGCCTGGATGGAAACGTCCAGGGCTGATACCGGTTCGTCAGCAAGCAGGAACTCCGGTCTGAGGATGAGGGACCGGGCTACCCCTATACGCTGTCTCTGTCCTCCGGAAAATTCATGAGGATAGCGGCTGGAGCTGACCTCCGGCAAACCGACCGTACGCAGTAACTCCTCCACTTCCGACGCCACTTCACCTGCTGATTTACCGGCAATTCTCAAGGGTTCTCCAACAATGGAACCTACGGTTTTCCTCGGGTTCAACGATCCGAAGGGATCCTGAAAAACTATTTGCATGCGACGGCGAAACGGACGCAACTGCTTACGGTCCATCGCCGTTATCTCCTCTCCGTCAAACACCACCGAACCGCCGGATGGTTCGATGAGCCTGAGCAGCATCCTCCCCAGGGTGGTTTTGCCGCACCCTGATTCGCCAACCAGTCCGAAAATCTCTCCGGATTGAACGTCAAAGGTGACACGGTCCACCGCCCTGACGCCGCCGATGATCTTGCCCAGGATCCCAACCTTGACAGGAAAGACCTTGGATAGATTGTGAACCTTTAAAAGAGGAGTGGCGTTCAAATCACACCGCCCTTTTCCTGTTTGTGTGGTCCTGGCCGGGGAAGTAGCACCGGACCTCCCGGATGTCCGATCCGGCCAGATCAGGCTCCTTCTCGAGGCAGATCTGCCGGGCGCGCGGGCAGCGGGGATGGAACCGGCACCCTCCCGGAAGGTTGACAAGATCCGGAACAGCTCCCTGAATAGCCTTGAATTCCCTTCTTCCAGGTTTAGGTAGAGATTCGATGAGGCCGATGGTATAGGGATGTTGGGGATCTTCGAAAAGGCTCTCCACCGAACTCATCTCAACTATGGCTCCGGCATACATGACACATACCCGGTCAGTTATCTCAGCCACCACTCCAAGATCATGGGTAATCAGCAAAGCACCGCTGTTATTTTCCTGAATAAGATCCTCAATAAGACGAAGTATCTGTGCCTGAACGGTAACATCAAGAGCCGTTGTGGGCTCGTCAGCAATAAGCACGTCAGGTTCGCAGGCCACCGCCATGGCAATCAGAGCCCTTTGCTGCATGCCACCTGACATCTGGTGTGGATACTCCTTGATCCTCCTGTCCGGATCGGGAATCCCGACACGCTTGAGCAATGAGATTGCCGTATCCATAGCTGTTCCACTGGAGACTCCTCTGTGCACCCTCAGGATCTCCGCGACCTGATCACCCACAGTGAACACCGGATTGAGAGCGCTCATGGGCTCCTGGAAGACCATGGAAACGCGATCCCCTCTCAGAAGCCTGATCTCCTCGCGACTCATGGTCAACAGGTCTCTGCCCTCGAGGAGGATCTGCCCGGAAACGATGGTCCCGGGCGGAGGGACCAGCCTCATAATGCTCAGGGCGGTCATACTCTTCCCACAACCTGATTCCCCTACAAGCCCGAGGATCTCACCCCTGCCCAGCGAGAAGGACACACCATCGACGGCGCGAAGGATCCCTGCCTCGGTCATAAAGCGGGTTTCAAGGTCTTTTATTTCCAATAGCGGCTGAGCTGTCATCACGCTCCTCGGCTCTGTAAAGTCCCGTGTTCCGCGTTCCGTGTCCCGGGATTCCTTTGGGTCAACATGTATCGAAGTATGGAGGTAACGAGGTTTCGATGAAAGAACTACATCAACACTTCGCTACTTCGACACCTCGATACCCCTATTCCCTCAAACCTCAAACCTCAAACCTCTTTTATGCGACAACATCGCACCCTGTCAAGGAAAGGAGCGTTCCTGTTCTCCGATAAGCTTTTTTCGTTTTAAGGTTCTACCGGCTATGTTAACATTTCTTGTTTGTCGAAGTTTTCCGACACGCCGCCAGGGCAGACGGAAAAAATAGCAGAAACGGATACTCTCGAAAAACCGGGCTGGAGGTTCATCCGAATATGGGGAATATGGCGTCGGACAAAATAATTATCAAGGGAGCGAGGGAACACAACCTAAAAAATGTCAACGCCGAGATACCGCGGGACTCCCTCGTCGTGATTACCGGGGTATCGGGATCGGGAAAATCCTCACTGGCGTTTGACACTTTATACGCAGAGGGCCAACGCAGGTATGTCGAATCCCTCTCAGCATACGCCAGGCAGTTTCTTGAACAGATGGACAAACCGGATGTGGATTCCATCGAGGGACTCTCCCCTGCCATATCCATAGAACAGAAGACTGTAAGCCGGAATCCGCGGTCAACCGTTGGCACTGTAACAGAGATCTACGATTACCTTCGCCTGCTGTTTGCCCGGATCGGTGTCCCACACTGTTATCAGTGCGGGAACCGGATTCGGTCCCAGACTTCCCAACAGATTATCGATGCACTCCTGAATACAGAGGAAGGGACGCGGATGACCATCCTGGCTCCTATAGTTCGTGGAAGAAAGGGTGAATATCGCCGGGAATTGGAGCACTTCGCCCGCCAGGGTTTTCTCAGAGTCAGGATAGACGGTGAGATCCGCAGCCTCGATGAAGAGACATCCATGGACCGGAAGAAGAAACACGACATAGAATTGATCATTGACCGTCTCGTCATCAGGGAAGGACTGCGAAACAGACTGGCCGATTCAGTGGAACTGGCTCTGCGTATGGGTGACGGGGTTATATATGTCACCCTTCCAGAGGAAAAAGAACTGGTGTTTTCTGAAAATCTGGCATGCATTACCTGCGGAATAAGTTATCCAGAGGTCTCGCCTCGCTTCTTTTCCTTCAATAATCCCACAGGAGCATGCAAGGATTGTAACGGACTGGGCACCACAAATATCGTTGACCCCGATCTGGTGGTTCCCGACCCATCCCTCTCTATCCGGGAGGGAGCCCTTGCCCCATGGCGAAAGCGAAACAGCATGTTCTACTTTCAACTCCTCGATTCCCTCGCATCTCATCTGAAATTCGATCTGGCGACACCTTTTAAGGACCTCCCGGAGGTAGTCCGGCACGTGATCCTTTACGGTTCCGGATCCAAGGTCATGACCTTTAAGTATGAGGATCAGGACCAGCTCTGGAAGTCCAGGAAGCCGTTCGAGGGAATCATACCCAACCTGAGACGCAGGTACACCGAAACGGCTTCAGAGGGCGTAAGAGGGGAGATTGAGGCATACATGGGCAAACGTCCATGCACAGCCTGCAATGGAGCAAGACTTCGACCGGAAAGCCTGCAATTTACGGTCGGCAAAAAGAACATTTACGAGGTTACCGAACTGTCTGTCGAACAGGCAGTGCGGTTTTTCAAGCAACTTACCCTGAACGAACGAGATGGGGCCATCGCAAGCCGAATTCTGAGAGAGATAAAGGACCGATTGCATTTTCTGGCTGATGTCGGTTTGAATTACCTGACCCTGAACAGACCCTCAGGGACTCTTGCAGGTGGTGAGGGCCAGCGAATTCGTCTGGCCACTCAGATCGGGTCGAGCCTCGTGGGTGTCCTGTACATCCTGGACGAACCCAGCGTCGGCCTCCATCCCCGAGATAACTCGCGCTTGCTCAACACCCTTCTGCAGCTGAGGGATATGGGGAATACTGTCGTCGTGGTCGAACACGATGAGGACACTATCCTGAAAGCTGACTATGTAGTTGACATGGGTCCCGGAGCCGGAGTCAGGGGCGGTCAAGTGGTGGCTGCCGGGACACCGGATACTATTATTTCATCGGAACAGTCCCTGACCGGGAAATATCTCTCGGGACGTCTGTCCATCGAGACACCGAAAGAACGCCGCCAACCGGGATTAAAGGGAACGCTCAAAGTCATCGGGGCTACCCATAATAATCTTCAGAACATCGACGTCTCTTTTTCACTCGGCATTTTCACATGCGTCACTGGCGTTTCAGGCTCCGGTAAATCCTCCCTGGTTATCGACACCCTGTACCGTGCCCTGGCACGGAAGCGATCCGTTTTTCTACAAAGGCCGGGCGCTCACCAGAGGATCGAAGGTGCCGAATTTATTGACCGGGTGATAGATATCGACCAGTCCCCCATTGGCAGGACACCCCGCTCCAATCCGGCTACCTATACGGGAGCTTTCACACCTATCCGGGAACTTTTTTCCCAGGTGCCCGAATCAAGGCTCCGCGGCTACAAACCGGGAAGATTCAGTTTCAACGTAAAAGGTGGGCGGTGTGAGGCATGCAAGGGCGATGGAGTGAAAAAGATCGAGATGCATTTCCTGCCGGACATCCATGTCACCTGCGAGGTCTGCCGTGGTCAAAGGTTTAACAGGGAGACCCTTGAGATCATGTACAGAGGAATCAATATCGCCCAGGTGCTGAACAAGACCATCAACCAGGCCACCGAGATTTTTGCCAACGTCCCCGCTGTGGCCAGGCGATTGAGGACGCTCCAGGATGTTGGTATGGGCTATATCCAGCTGGGTCAACCCGCAACCACCCTGTCCGGAGGTGAGGCTCAGCGGGTCAAACTTTCCAAGGAGCTTTCCAAAAGGGATACAGGCAGGACACTGTACATTCTCGATGAGCCGACAACGGGTCTTCACTTTGATGATGTCGTCAAGCTGCTTGCAGTCATCAACAACCTGGTGGAAAGGGGGAACACGGTCATAGTGATCGAACACAACATGGAGGTCATCAAATCCGCGGATTACGTTATCGATCTGGGACCAGAGGGCGGGGACGGGGGTGGAAAACTTTTTGCGGCAGGCACACCGGAGGAGGTCGCCGGGAAGAAAGGATCCTATACCGGGACCTATCTGAAGAAAGTTCTTGCGCGGAATTAATCAAACAGGTTACCGATTCCAGATTTCAGATTCGCGGTTTCAAATTCCAGAATCCAATCCAGAACCCAAGGTCCAAAATCCAAAAGAAAGCGGTTGTCATTGCGAGGAGTGTTGAGGCAGGACGAAAACGACGTGGCAATCCCGGACAGTCGAGGTCTCACATCCAGACGAGGAATTTTACGACCGAAGCAGCTCATCTCGCCGAGATTGCTTCACGAACCAATCAGTTCGCAATGACTTCCCATTTCCCCGCGTATTACGACTTGGAGACTGAGCGAATAACTTCGCATGGTCGCACCGGCGCCCGGTCGCTTGGTCGCTTCCTCACCGCGTCCCCTCGTCTGCTTTCCTCGCCCCCTCGCCCATGCTCCCCCTCTCCCCCTCCTCGTGTCTCCGCGTCAGATCTTCCCCCCATGCGCCCTTGACAGGTCTTACCTCATCCTTATACTCTCACTTTGGAAGTGCGCAGGGCACTGGTGGCCCTCCTGGACTTCAAATCCAGTGGTTCCGGTTAACACCCGGGACGGTGGGTTCGATTCCCATGCACTTCCGCCAACAAAACAATCCGTCCCTTTTACTGAAGGGACGGATTTTCCGATGTTCCATCCCCGTTACACCGGAACTCTGTTGCAGAGTTCTCCCGGCCCTGCCCCAGAATCTCGATTGATTTGATTTTTGCGATTCTGGGGATAAAAAAACCTTGTTGGTATGGTAAGTTACGTTAGACGACGGAACTTTCCACAGCTAACCAACAAGGTGAGGTTATGATAACCAAAACGGTGCTTCCCTTCAAGCTTGAAATGACCCGGGATACGATTACCCCCCATGCCGGTCTGGCGCTATTGGGCGAATTCGCGCATGGTATCGGTCTTCCTGATCTGGTTGACAGTCATATGCCTTTACCCGGCAGTGGCGCCGGATATCGTCCGTCCCGGTTTGTGATGCCTCTGTTGTTGATGCTCAACGGCGGCGGGCAATCGTTAGAGGATCTTCGCCAGGTGCGCCAGGATACAGCTCTTCGTGATCTTCTGGGTTGGGATCGTCTGCCATCGTCGGACGCTGTGGGCAACTGGCTTCGCCGGGCGGGGATGAACGGGGGTCTTCATGGTCTTGATCAGGTCATTCGCGCGGTCCTGGCCCGGTCCCTACGCGGCGATGGTCACGAGTCGTACACGTTGGACATTGACGCGACGGCCATCGAGGCGGACAAGAAGTCGGCGAACATGACTTACAAAGGGTTTCGTGGGTACATGCCGATGGTCGGTCATTTGGCGGAGAACGGTCTGGTTGTGTTCGATGAGTTTCGTGAGGGCAACGACAGCCCCGGTGCGAGGAACCTGGATTTTTTGAAGAGGTGCTGCCGCCGGATGCCGGACGGCAAGCGTATCGGTTCCTTTCGTTCGGACAGCGCGGCGTACCAGGCGAGTGTGTTCAACTACTGCGAGAGTGAGGGTGTTGATATCGATTTTGCCGTGGGTGCTGATCTGGATTCGGCGGTATTAGCGATTATCCGGGCCATACCCCAAGAAGATTGGCGTCCTTATCAGGATGGGCACATAGCCGAGACGGTCCACAGTATGGAGAAGACAGTTAAGGCGTTTCGTCTGGTTGTGGTGCGGCGCCCGACCCAGGGGGAGCTGTTCGATGGGGTGGACGCCAAGGTGCGTTACAAGGCAATCGCCTCGAACCGTGAGGGATCAGCGGAAGAAACGGTTGCGTGGTACAACGCTCGTGGTGAGCACAGTGAGAACCGGATCAAAGAGCTTAAGATCGGGCTGGGTATGGAGCGGATGCCGTGCGGTCAGTTTTGGGCCAACGCGGTCTTCTTCCGGATCGGGGTTCTGGCCTACAACCTGTTCCGTTTGTTCGAGTTGGTTATCCTGCCCGAGGATTGGCGCCGTCATCAAATCCGGACGGTGCGTTGGAGATTGTACCAGGTTGCCGGCAAGGTTGTGCGCCACGCCGGTCAAGTGTATCTGAAAGTTCAGGAGATCTATTATGGACTGTTTGCGATGATCCGACGGAGGATCCGTATCTTTACGATGGCGTAACAGCTGGACATTAAAGATTGGGGAACGTGTTCCTGAGGGGGAACTCTACCCGAAATCCGGCGATTGGGTTTTTCCGGCCGGGATGACACGGCAAGAAATCGCTTTGGATGACGAAGACGTCACCCACCTGAACCGGTCAATGAAAAATGCCCCTCAAACAACCCGACCGGAGGATCAGTACAAACCAATCGCGGATTTCGGGCCCTGCCTTCTCCTTGACGGCCAGGGCAATTTCATGTAAGTAGGCGTCTTCCCCACTAAAACATTCGTGCTTCCGGTGCGGATAAGATAGCTAAAGGAGAAACAGACAATGAGTAACACCATCCTGGGTAAGAAGCTGGGGATGACCCAGATCTTCGACCAAATCGGCAACGCCATTCCCGTCACACTTATTCAAGCAGGTCCATGCACCGTACTTCAGGTGAAATCCACTGAAAAGGACGGCTACAATGCTATTCAGCTTGGCTTTGACGACAAGAAAGAGAAAAGGACGAACAAGCCAGACAAAGGGCACTTAGCCAAATCCGGCAGCAATCCCAAACGTTATATCAGAGAGACAAGAGTAACGGATCCGGGACTCTACGAACCCGGCCAGGTCATCACGGCAGGAACGTTCAAGACCGGCGATTTCATCGATGTCACGGGCACATCCAAGGGCAAGGGTTTTGCCGGTGTTATGAAACGGCACGGTTTTTCCGGGTTCAAAGCCACCCATGGCACCCATGAGAGCAAAAGAGGCGGAGGCTCCCTGGGGCCCTCCGCCGACCCGGCGCGTGTCTTCAAGGGAAAGAAAATGCCTGGGCAAATGGGCAACGAGACCGTGACGGTTCAGAACCTGACGGTTGTGGATGTTCGGGAGGCCCAGAATCTCATAGCAGTAAAAGGTCCAGTGCCAGGTGCAAAAAACGGATTGTTAATAATCAGCTTTGCTAAAAAGAAGCCGATTCCTGACCGTCCGATTCAGACAGAGAAACCTGAGGCTGTTGAATCACAGGAACAGGATGATACGCCTGTGACTGTGGCGGACACTCAGCCGGTAGAGCCGGTTGAGGAAAACACCCAGGTCGAGGATAAGGCACAGGAAGAAACGGAAGAAAAATCGAAAAGTGAATAATCCTCTGTCTCACCCTGCATTCTTACCGGTTGCATGCAATGCGTAAACCCGTTATTCTTGCCGTTCCTGTTGAAGAGCGGGCAAGGAATACAAGACCTGGCTGAAGCGAGAGGGAAAAAATGTTCGGATTTGGTGTCACTGAACTCATTATCATTCTTGTTATCGTCCTTGTTATCTTTGGAGCCGGGAAACTTCCTGAAATTGGAGCCGGCCTGGGCAAGGGAATCAAGAACTTCAAAAAGGCCACTTCGGATATGGACGAGATCGATGTCACTCCGGAGAAGAAAGAGATTGATAATGGCGAGGAGGATGAGAAAAAATCCTGATCGTATGTTACCAGTTACTGGAAAAGCCGCACTTGAAGGTGCGGTTTTTTTGTTGACACGCTAATTATTATATTCTAATAATTGCAAGACACTAATAAACAGGGGGCTGATTTTACCTTTGAAATTTGAAATCTGGAATGGTTCAAACGGAGGACCGGCAAATGGAACGGGATAAGGGGACTCAGGCTGAATATTTAAAAGCGTTGGCCCACCCGACTCGCATCAGCATCCTCGAGTTGTTGGACAAGGAAGGACGGTGTGTCACGAATATCGGCCAGAAGCTCAATCTTAAGCAGTCCAACATCTCCCAGCATCTTGGAATTCTCCGCTCAAGAGGGATCCTTTCCCTCCGACGTGAAGGTGGGCTTTCCATCTACTGCATCAAGGATACAAAAGCCCTGAAAATCCTCTCCCTGATTCGCAAATCCTGATTTATCTTTCATGAACCATCATAGGACACCGCTTTGAACATCAGTACCACCGGCAGGGGCTGTCCTTCGACATAGATATCATTTACCACCAGTGAAACCTCCTTACCCATCTCGTCCGGTCTGTCGAAAATAATCAGTCTTTCTACACTGGCACCGGGCTTGATCCTGGTTATTTTGTTGAAGCTCGCCTGTTGAAGATCCTTCAGAATTGACTGGCGCCCCTTCCCCTGAGGCAGGATTGTATAGAGCTCAGCGAAATCGACCAGTGAAAGATTGACTGTTTCACCGTCTGTGAGACGGACCTGGTGAGGATCCAGAAACAGGGGTGACGAAGCGCCGTTGGACACTCGAAGAAGGAAGATGTTGAGGGGAAGATCTTTTATCTGGAAATAGAGCCTCTCAAAACCATGTTCCCGGAGGGACTCCTCCAGGCCCTCATCATCCAGGTACTCTGCAATAACCCGGACATCATTTACGATAATATCGCTGTATTTACCCTCCCCTCCCGGATCCTCAAGATAGTAATTCTTTACCTGCCCCGATGCACACGCGAGGATGAAAATGGAAGTGGCCACTGATACCAGGAGGTGTCCCCAGCGACCAATCCGGTGTTTTCCTCTAGAGTTGACCATCAATAACCTCCCGGGCCATAGTTAGAGCCGCAATCCCGGCCCCCTGGACAAATGCGCCGGCCGATATAAAGAAGTTCTGCTGGACTTTATCCATGGACCTGATAAAGCATTCAAGGATATAGTACAAAGTACAGAGTACATAGTGCAAAGTATATAACAACAGGATTCAGGTTTCAGGTTCTTTATCCAAAATCCAACATCCAAGATCCAATATTCTAAACCAATCGCTTGTCATTGCGAGAAGTCACGCCACGGGCGTGATGACGCGGCAATCCCGGAATGTCGAGGCCACCTGTTCAAGCGAGGCGTTTTACGACTGTTGCAGTCACATATTGCTGAGAGCGAAACCTGATTTTGAGAGAACTGGGAGAGCGAGGCTTTGACTCCGAACGGCTCGGCGATTTATGCTTCGCATGGGATTGCCGCGTCGT
>QIEJ01000245.1 GCA_003228585.1 Pseudomonadota bacterium | reverse complement strand
TTGTGGATCGGTTCCGCGACCAATCCCGTATATCGTCCATGACCAGTTATCAGCTTCTGGTGAGACTTCTCAAAGAACAGTGCGTTGTCGAAGATAGCGGGGAGGCCGGTAAAGCGAAGGTCACAATCAAGCCCAACGGTGATGTTCCTTCCGACTCTCTGCAAAGCCCTTCCGACCCGGACGCCGGCTACTCCGGACACAAGGGCAAGGGCTATCAGGTGCAGGTCGCCGAGACCTATGAGGACAGTGAGGATAAGAGCCGACCTTCCCTGATAACCCACGTGTCTGTTGAGCCCGCCCACAAGAGTGACGCCAAGGCCCTGATCCCATTCATCGAGGATACGAAGAACCGGGACTTAGGTCCCAGGGAAGTGCTGGCCGACACCACCTACGGTAGCGATGAGAACGTTGAGAAGGCAGCGAATGAGACGAACGTCGAGGTCGTTTCACCCGTCAAGGGACCGGAGCCGGGCAAGGGCAAGAGTGTGAGCTTTACCGACTTCACCCTGTCGGACAAGAGAAAGGTCACCTCCTGTCCCAAAGGCCATGCCCCGTTCAGAACCAACAAGAAGGGTCGTCATAGCGCCGCGTTCGACATTGAGCTTTGCTCAAGCTGTCCTCTGGTGGATGACTGTCCCGTCAAACCAGGAAAGAGCGGCTACTTCCTGCGCTACGATGACAGAGAGGCCCGCCTGGCCATGAGGAGAGCTTATGAGAGGACCTCCGAATTCCGGGAAAGATACCGGTTCAGGGCGGGCGTTGAGGCCACCATGTCCTACCTTAACAGAAAGACCGGGGTGAAACGGCTGAGGGTCAGAGGGATCAAGGCTGTGAGCCTCGGCTGTCCTGAAGGCCGCGGGCGTCAACATCATGCGCGCCACCACGTTCAAAAACAGGAAAATCCGGGACAACGAGCCTCCTTTGCCCCCTTTTCAGCCTGTCCTGGGACTATTTAACATTGTCAAAGAACTGTTGTCGTCAACTGGGCACTATCTCAGAAGAATGATACGTCAACTGGGCTCTGATAACCAATTACCAATAAATACCACCGCGTGACTTATTGCAATTGCGTCTTACTTGAACCTCAAACCTCAAACCTCAAACCTTGGACTTTGAACTTTTTGAACTGATCCTAGTCAACCTCAATCTCCGCGATGGACAGCTCATCTCCCTGAAGGAGTTCCGTATCCAATCCCTCGCAGGAGGGGCAGCGAACCAGAAAGCCGTCCCCGGCAAACTCACTCTCGCACGGGCGGCAAAGGATCCTCACCGGGACCCGGTCGATAATAAGCTGCGCGTCTTTTGTAAGGTCCTTCTCACCGCGGATGGTCTCGAAACAGAAGGAAAGGCTCTCGATCAGGACCCCGGACAGATCACCGATCCTCAGGTGGATCACCTTGACACGTCTGGCGCCGTGGCCTACCGCTTCCTTCTCCACAACATCCATAATCTCCATGGCTATGGAGAGCTCATGCATCTATCGATACTCCCGTATTTTATCAGGGGTGTTCGGGTTGGAAATGTACTGGCTCCGGTTGGACGAGGGGTGCTGTGAGCTTGTCACGATAGTCCTCCGGATCGAGTCCTGCCGCTTCCAGGGTGAGTTCCATGACCCTTGGAAGTTTTTCCCGGACGGTTGGCGACAGCTCCATGGACATGTTGATCTCAGCCGGTTCTACCCCGACAATTGTCGTCCTGGGGGGGGTCCTGAAAGCAGCGGACAGGGTGATGACTTCATCGATGCTGACCTGGTGGATCGATGTTTTGTAAATATCGGGAAAGTGCTCGTATTCCTCGATGTCGAACCGGTAAATAGAGGCAGGCTCACCGCCGCCCTTTACACAATCAACGACGATGAGCCTGTCCGCTTCCAGTATGATATGAAAAAGCTTGAAACCGTCGGTTCCTCCTTCGACAACCTCAATGTTGTCCGGGAGAGAAAACCTCAGCAGGTTCGTTGCAACGTGTACTCCCACGCCCTCGTCCCTCAACAGGAGGTTGCCTACCCCGAGGATGATCGTTTTATCTCTGGTTTCGGTCTGATCCATCTCCTTTGCTGGTTCCCTCACCCACTGCTGATCAACGGTGTCAGGTGGTTTCCTCCTTCGATTCCACGCCGAAGAACATGGTCATGAAAACCGGGAAGTCCTCGAACAGCACCATATACAGATGGACCAGAGTGGTTGCGACAAATACCCACATGGTCAGGTAATGGATGGCGTAAATGTTGCTCAGACCTCCTGCGACCGCGATGACGAAAGCCCCGAAGGCGGATCCTTTCCACAGCATGGAGAATCCTGTAATGGCTTGGAATATCAGCAGAAAGAACCAGAACACATACATGCTTTTCTGAAGTGTGTTGTGCTTTCCCGTCACCGGATGTGTCTTCCTCAGGAAAAGGTAATAGGAGATCATCTTGAGGAGGGTGCCCCTGTTTTCCTTCTGCGGAAGAAAATTTGCAATATCCCCTGGTTTGCCAAGCAGGGCCCAATAGAACCTCACCAACAGATTAAGGATGATGACAAAACCGGCATAAAAATGGACTGCCCTGACCAGGTTCATGCTCATTCCGAACAGGCTGAAGTTCGGTTTGTGGATAAAAAACCCGGTGGCCGCAAGAATGATAATGCACAGAAGGTTTATCTGGTGCATGGCTCTGGCGGGAATGGGGTAATCGCCTTTTGTGTGCGTAATCTGTGTCATCTCTTTCGCCCCCTCTCTACTCGATCCTGAACTTCAGGATCTCGTTTGTCCGGGGATGGATAACGTGAACGGCGCAGGCAAGGCATGGATCAAAGGAGCGGATAACCCGCACTATGTTGATGGGATTCTCCGGATCCGGAACCGGAACACCTATCAGAGATTCCTCGTACTGCCCCCTCACTCCCTTCTCGTCCCTGGGTGAGGCGTTCCAGGTGGAGGGAACCACCGCCTGATAGTTCTCGATCTTTTTGTCCTTGATCTTGATCCAGTGGCCAAGCGCCCCGCGAGGCGCCTCGTAAAAGCCCACGCCCTCTCCGGATTCGGGGGGCTCATAGTTCGCCGTATCCTGGATCCTGAACCCGGGTTTTCCAGCCTCCTCGATGAGCTGGCCAAGCCAGACTTGCATCTGATCCACGAGCATCACCGTCTCAAGCATCCTTGCGGCATGCCTTGCGACGGCGCCGGGTTTGACACCGTAATCGGTGACCAGCCCCATGAGGTTCGGCTCCTTCATGATGAGCATGCGTGCCAGGGGGCCTACCTCCATGGGCATACCCTCATAGCGGGGAGCCTTGACGAAACTGTAGGCGTCCTTCTTGTCAAGATCGAAGATCTGCTCTCCCTCATAGGGATGAACGGGGTCTTTCTCCTTGTACCAGGCGTGCTTCACCGATTCGGTGACCTTCGCCTGGTCGAAGGGCACAACCGTGCCCAGGTTACCGTTCTTGATAACACCGCCCTTGAAGAAGAGATTCTCGCCCGCTGAATCCTCGGGGAACGAGCCGTAAGATAGGTAGTTCAGATGACCGCCGCCGATTCCGGCCTGGGCCAGGGGAAGGAGCGGACCCTTACCGAACAGGAGAACATCCTGCATATAGACGTTCTTGATGAAGGCAGAAACCTCGTCCAGCATGGACTTGAACCTGCCGATCTGCTCGGCATCCGGATACTGGGTAACACCGCCCACGACGATACTCTGGAAGTGGGGGGCCCGGCCGCCGAAAATGGCGCCCATGTTCCTGGCGGTGACCTGGATCTTCAGGGCGTCAAGATAATGCTTGACGGCCATGGTGACGATTTCCGGATCGTTGACCGAGAAGGCATCCGGCTCATACCTTGGGGTGAGAGGATAGGTGTCTCCCCTCTTGACCAGGCCGACGATCTTGTCTTTGACCGCCAGCAGTTCCTTGTCCATTCCGTTGTAATCGGCGATGGCCATGATATCAAGGTAGTCCAGGGCGGTCAGCTGGTAGAAGTGGAGTATGTGGTCGTAAAGATACTCGGAACCCATGATGAGGTTGCGGAGAATCCGGCCGCCATCAGGAACCTGAGCGCCGAAAGCCTCGTCAAGAGCGGCGGCCGAGGCCATGGTGTGGACGGAAAAGCAGACTCCGCAGAAACGGCTGGTCACAAAGCTGGCATCCCTGGGATCCCTCCCTGTGAGAAGTGCCTCGAAGCCACGGGCCATTGTCCCGCTGCTCCAGGCGTCCTTTATCTTCCCGTTCTCGATCTCCACCTCGATCTTGAGGTGTCCCTCGATCCGGGTTACCGGGTCAACAGTGATTCTCCGGCCCATTAGCTCTCACCTCCTTTTTCCGTGGGGCCCCCTTTACCGAGACGGCCAGTCATGGCCTGCCCGATAAAGTGACCGGCAAGGCCGACCGCAACAGCGCCGGCCATGACCGCGCCGACTGTCTCGATCCTGTAGCCCGCTATATCTTTGGTCTTCTGGTACAGTGGTGACATGCCGGTGTAGAACGCCGGTTCCGAGCACCCCTGACATCCTGCGCCGCATCCGATGCACCAGTTAAGGCCGTCGTTCCACCTGCGCTTGGGGCAGTCAGAGTGGGTGAACGGTCCCTTGCATCCCTTCAGGTACAGGCAGAAATTCCTCTGTTTAAAGTCGTTCCAGTCTGCAAGAAACTCACCGTTCTCAAAGTGACCGCGCCTTTCGCAGTTGTCGTGGATGAGCTTGTCGTAGAACAGGAGGGGTCTTAAGTGTGCGTCCATGGGAGGCGGCTTCTTGTAAAGCAGGTAATAGACCACCGTTCCCACGAAATGCTCGGGATGAACAGGACAGGTCGGGACGTTGATCAACGGTTTTTTAGGAACCAGACCTTTGTCCATGGCGGCACTGATGCCCATACCCTTGCTGGGTGTACCCCTGGGGATACCGCCGTAGGTGGCGCATGCCCCGATAGCGATGACTGCCGCGGCGTTGGCGGCGGCCTCTTTCACTGTCTGGACGAAGGGCACATCCGCGATCTTGCAGTACCTGTCGTCGGCCTCCGGGATGGATCCTTCAACTACAAGAACATATCCCCCCTCCTTGATAGAGTCCTGGAGGGCCTTCTCGGCCTGGTGGCCGGACGCGGCCATGAGTGCCTCGTGATACCTCAAGGAAATGGTATCGAGTATGATCTCGGCCGTTCCAGGGTTTGAAGTGTTGGTAAAAGAAATGCTGCAGCCCGCACAGTCCTGCCCCTCGAGCCAGATGACAGGAGGTTTTTTGGCGGCTTCCTCAAGAGCCTTGGCAACTCTCGGGACTGCCGCTTCCGAGAGGCCAAGGAGTGTGGCAGTTCCGGCGCAGAATTTCAGAAAATCACGTCGGTTAATGCTTCGAAATGATGTCAGCAAATGAACTCCCCCTTTCTAAAAAATAAAACTGTGGTCGAACTTTTTTCTTTACCAGATTTGTGCTGGAACAGAGTTTAGGCACAGGAACGGCTAAAGTCAATAACGAAACGATGTTTTAATATCTTGAAAACATCACCGGGAGCGAGTGCCGAAACCTCTGAGGATCTCGACCTCCGAGGATGACAGCTTGCGGAAGGCCCCGGGTTTCATCCGTTTCCCGGCCTCAATGGGACCGATACCTGTCCTGATGATCTCGAGTACGGGATAACCCACCGCTTCACCCATCCTCTTGATCTGGTTCTTCCTCCCCTCCCTTAACACCATCCTGATCCAGGAGTTCTTGTCCTGAATCCCCGGATCCACAGGTGACACGTCCGCCGGGAGAGTTTTCCCATCATCCAGCTCGACACCATTTCTGAGCCTCCTCAGGGCGGCCTCGCCTATTTTTCCTCTGACCTTGACCATGTAGGTTTTGGGAATGTGCGTACTCGGGTGGGTCAGGCGCTGGGTCAGATCTCCATCGTTGGTGAGGATGATCAGTCCCTCTGCGCTGTAATCGAGGCGGCCGGCGCTGTGCAGCCCATGCTGCAATTCTTCAGGCAGGATTTCGTAGATGGTCCTTCGTCCTTCAGGGTCATCCCGTGTGCACAGGACACCTTTGGGCTTATAGACGAGGTAAGTTCGCTTTTTCCCGGGCTGCGCCAGCGGTTCACCGTCAACGGTGATCAGATCGATGTCGGGATCGACCAGGACGCCCATGGCCGTGATGAGTTCCCCGTTGACGGTAACCTGCCCCTGGCTGATCATCTTCTCGGCTGCCCGCCGGGACGCGATACCCGCGTCGGCGATGGCTTTTTGGAGACGTTTCTTCATTTCTTTCTCACGCCAGTTCGGCTGGTTTGGAATCCAATATCCAAAATCCAAGATCCAAAACTTTTAACTCGATATCGATACCCTCAAGTTCAATCCTGTTAATTCTGTCAAAGAAAACAGTAGTCAGTAGAAAAACTCTGCGTTAAGGCTTCTCCGGGATTGCCACGTCGTCACGCCCATAGCGTGACTCCTCGCAATGACATCTGATATTTGCGTCTTTGCGTGAGGAATGGTCTTCCCCTACACATCCTCTTCAGAGATATCGGTCTCCCCTTCTCCCGCTCCCCAAATTCCCTCGTCCAGCTCTTCCCCCAGATCCGTGATCTCCTCAAGGGTGGGTAGTGATTCCAGATCCCGCAGTTCGAAATATTCCAGAAACACCCTGGTCGTCCCGTAGAGCATGGGCCTGCCTGGTGCCTCCTTCCGGCCCAGGATCCGGACCATGTTCTGGCTCATGAGGGTTTTCATGACCGCTCCGGAATCCACGCCGCGGATCTGCTCGATCTCGGTGCGGGTTACCGGCTGCCGGTATGCAATAATGGCCAGGGTCTCAAGAGCCGATCGTGAGAGCCTTCGCCGGGGTCGGGCCTGATGCATTTTCCCGATCTGGGCTGAGAACTCCGGTGGGGTTCTCAGCTGGAAGCCGGCAGCGACCTCCTTGAGCACCATACCCCGTTCCTGACTCTCATACTCCCGGGCAAGAATATTCAGTATTTCACGAACCCTCTCTTTATCCAGACCAGCGATCTGATGAATCGTGTCGATTCCCAGAGGGCTCGAGGAAGCGAAGAGCATGGCTTCTATCAGGGCTTTGTTTCTATCCTCCATCATCGGTGGTTTCCTCCCCGCTCACTTGACCGCCTCCGGCTCCGGTGTCAGAGACAGGCTCGGTGCCAGGGACCGGGATTATGCGAAGGGGCGCACACTGTTCCTCCTGAACCGCGCTTATCCTGCCTTTCTTGATGAGCTCGAGAACCCCGAGAAATATCGTCACGATCTGCCTGCGGCTCTCCTGACCGGAAAAAAGATCCCCAAACCTGATACTCCCCTTTTCTGCGATAAGCGATTCGATGTGGCCAATGCCCTCGTCAATGGTGTAAGTTTCCCGTGTGACCTCGTGGGGCTTTCTCTTGTCCGCCTCGTCAATAACCCGCTGGAGGGCATCCATGAGCTGGAACATGGTCGCCTCGATGTAGGTGTCCTCCCCGGGACTGGTCACTTCGTCCTCGGGACGGGCGAAGACGTCACGGCCCAGGGCAGGACGGCTTCCCAGTTCCTCGGCCGCCGTCTTATACTTCTGGTATTCGAGCAGTCGCCGGATTAATTCCTCTCTTGGATCCTCTCCTTCCTCCTCCTCCTCTTCCTCCTCATCCGACGGCAGAAGCATTCTGGATTTCATGTGGATAAGGGTCGAGGCCATGACCAGAAACTCGCTCGCCACGTCCAGATTCAGCTCCCTCATCACCTCCAGGTAACTCAGGTACTGCTTGCTGATCTCGGCGATGGGAATGTCGTAGATGTCCAGTTCATTTTTCTTGATCAGGTGCAGAAGAAGGTCAAGGGGCCCCTGGAATGATTCCAGTTCGATCCTGTAAAGATCGAGCTGGCCGGCTTCCTCGAGGCTGTTGTTCTCCCCGGGTGTCATGGATCAGTCCCCCGCTCTCCCGGCGTTGAGACGAAAAAGCTGAATCGCTTCTCTTGCTGATTCCATGGTCCTGGCGCACTCGAGCCTGGCTCTGGCACTCCCCTCTGTCAGGATCTCCCCCGCCAGGTCGGGTTTTTCATCGAACACGCGCCTTTTTTCCCTCAAGGGTACCAGGAGCTTCTCCATCTGTTCGTAAAGTATTTTCTTGCAATCAATACATCCGATACCCGCTGTTCTGCACCCCTCAGCAGCTTCCTGTCTTCTGCTCTCAGAAGTGAAAAAGACGTGGAGTTCATAAACCGGACACTTTTCTGGGTCTCCGGGATCGGTCCGCCTGACACGCGCGGGATCGGTGACCATCGGGCGAAGTTTTTCCCAGACCTCTTCGGCGGAATCCTTGAGGTAGATCGCGTTCCCGTAGCTCTTGCTCATTTTGCGGCCGTCGGTCCCCGGGACCTTGGGGGCCTCCGTGAGCAGATGCATGGGTTCAGGAAAGACCCCGCCCGTCGATGGATACATGTGGTTAAAACGCCTGACAACCTCTCTGGAAAGCTCCAGGTGGGGAAGCTGGTCAATACCCACCGGGACGTAGTTGGCCCTGTAGATGATAATGTCGGCAGTCTGCAGAAGCGGATATCCCAGAAACCCGATGGTGGACAGGTCCTTATGGCTCATCTGCTGGCGGACCTCCTTGTAGGAAGGTACTCTTTCCAGCCATGAAAGTGGGGTGATCATGGACAGGAGGACGAACAGTTCGGCATGCTCCAGCACAGCGGACTGCAGAAATAGAGTGGACCGTTCCGGGTCGAGACCAACGGCCAGCCAGTCCTTGACGATCTCAAGCGTGTATTCCTCCAGGGACCCGGATTCGTCGTACATGGTGGAGAGGGCATGCCAGTCGGCGACGAAATAGAAGCACTCGTACTCGTCCTGGAGTTTGATCCAGTTGCTCAGGGCTCCCAGGTAGTGACCGATGTGGAGGGGACCGGTGGGCCTCATGCCCGAAAGAACGCGTTTCATACAATGCTCTCCTGTTCAGAATCCGAAAATTTTTACGATTAAGACCAAAAACAACGTATTAAAGGGACCCAGGATCTTCCAGAGGATACCCGTGAACATGAGACCGATAAGGATCATCCAGCCGTACGGAGCGAGCCTCGAGTAGGCCTGAGCCTGTTTCGCGGGGAGAAGCCCCTCCATGATGTGGCTGCCGTCCAGAGGATGGATAGGAAGGAGGTTGAAAACCCCCAGGATGACGGAAATACGAATCCCGAACCAGAGCATGTCAGCAAGTGGCACCAGCATTGACGATCCCCCTGCACCCGGGATCCACAGGAGGATCCTGAGCAGAAGGGCAAAGACCAGGGCCAGCAGGAAGTTGCTCACCGGGCCGGCCAGGGAAACCATGACCATGTCCTTTCGAGGAGACTTGAAATTAAAGGAGTTGACGGGCACCGGTTTGGCCCATCCGAAGATCACCCCTGTCCCGGACAGGGCGAGCATCAGGGGGAAAAGCACTGTTCCTATGGGATCGATGTGCTTGATGGGGTTCAGGGTCAGTCTTCCCAGGAGTTTGGCGGTGAAATCACCTTTCCTGTAGGCGATATAACCGTGTGCCACCTCATGGACGGTAATGGCCAGCAGTAAAGGCGGAATCATGAGAAAAAGATTTTGAAGAACTCTGGCATCCATTTTGAATAGGTTTCCTGTTTGTTCAGCAAAAGTATGACGAACGCGGAGCGAAAGTAACACGCGTTCAAACGGGTTTCAAGTTTCATGTTTCCGCGCTTGAATCCAAGATCCAAGATCCAAGATCCAAAATAGAGCGCAGTCACTGCGAGGAGACCCCGCATTAAGTGGTCGACGTGGCAGTCTCATTCACCTTTTCTCTTGTCCCTTGTCTAATGGAAAATGTTCCACTATCCAGTCTTTCTCCTCCTGGAGTGTATTGACTTTGCCGTCAACCCTGGCGTCCTGGGCGGCCTGCATGATCTTTCCGAAAAGTGGACCAGACTCGTACCCCATCTCCTTGAGAATATTGCCATCAATCTCGCTCTGGATGAACCTCAAGCGTGAAAGATACAGGGAAATGGCCCTGGCAGTGGGCTCCCTCTTCGTAAGAGCCATGATAAGGATGAGGTCTTCCGTTCGCATATCGCTCAGAAAACGGGTTATCCAGCTGGGCTTATGCTCCCCGGGTCGAGCCAGGGCTCTCTGCGTAGAGGCGATCTGAGCCCAGCCCTCCTCGAGACTCTTTTCCAGATGAGGCTGTACGTGGAAGACCTTCAGGATGTCTTTCCTGTCCTTTTTACTCCTCAGGAACATTACGGCATCGAGGTATATTCCCGCTATGTCAGGATGCTCGTCCAGGTAAAGATACTGAAACCACGTGTGGATTTTCTCAACCTGGCGGAAAACCTCGCGGGTTTTCTCGTCAAAAACGAGGGATGGATGGATCGCCTGGAGGATTCCCAGATCATCCATTCGTTTAAAGGCGTTTTCGGGATGACCCTCCCTGAGCACCGCCATGATCTCACCCAGGACCCTCATCCCCTGGGCTCTCCGGATATACCCTCTCCTGACCGCCCCTTTGAGTAGATATTCGGTGTGCTTGCCGATCCTGAAACCGAATTTCTGCTCGAAGCGGATAGCCCGGATCATCCTTGTCGGATCATCCACGAAACTCAGGTTGTGAAGAATCCTGATGGTTCTCTCCTTCAGGTCCCTCTGACCCCCGAAGAAATCCACTGTTTGACCGAAAGAACCCGGATCCAGCCTGATGGCCAGCGCGTTGATGGAGAAATCACGCCGGTACAGGTCCAACTTGATCGACCCTCTCTCCACCATTGGGTAGGCGCCTGGAGAATCGTAGTATTCGGTGCGTGCCGTCGCCACATCCAACTTGAATCCATCCTTCATGATAAGGACGGCCGTCTTGAATTTCCTGTGGGTCCTGATCCTGGCCTTCAGCCGCCGGGCCAGTTTCCTCCCGTATTCGATCCCGTCCCCTTCCACCACGAGATCAACATCAAGATTTCGTATCCTGAGGATGATATCCCGTACCAGACCACCCACAAGGTATGTCCTGAATCCCATGGACTCGGCCACTTCACCCGCAGTCACCAGGATCTTCATCGTTTTTTTGTCCAGAACCTCCTTCATCAGTTCCTGAATGTTTCTCACCCTCTCCGCTCTCGCCGTCTCCACACCCTTGAACTCCTCGTAGGCTTTGGATCGTTTAAAATCCTCATGCATGGCCTCGAGAAGATCCGTCCTTGTAATAACGCCCTTGACTTTCCGGCCATCGACCACCGGCAGCATCCTCTGGCGTTTTTCGATGATATTCTCCTGAACCAGCTCGATGGGAGCGTTTACCTCAACGGATCCATACTCGGTGAGCATGTAATCACTGATCGGGGAATCAGAAAGTTCATGCAGAATGGCCCGTTCCACCACTCCCCGTGTGATGATCCCCTCAATATTCTGCTGATCGTCCGTCACCGGAAGGGAGTTTATGTTGAACCTTGTCATGATTTCAGCCGCCCTTGATATGGGTTCATCCGGGGAGATGTCCAGAACAGGTGCGGACATGATGATGCTGGCGATTTTCTTCTCCCTCACCGCCAGGTCAAGGAGACTGAGCAGTTCATCCTTAACCTGGAAAAGGGTTAGCTCCCTGATGGAGGCCGCTGCGGCCGTAGGGTGGCCTCCCCCGCCGAACTCTTCGGCGATCTTTGCTACATCTACCTCCTGAACGCGGCTGCGGCCCACAAGGATCACCCGTCCCTCCATCCTGGCCAGGGTGAAAAGGACATCCAGGTCTTCCATCTCCATCATCCTGTGTACCAGAAGGGCCAGCTCTCCCTGGTATTCTTCCGTGGAGGCTACGGCGATAGCCACGTGAATGCCGTGGATATCGAGGACCTGAAGGGAATTGAGCAGATCGTTGAGAAGCTGGACCTGTTTCGCGTCCAGCTCTCTGGTTATAAAGGTCGGTATCTGTTCGAGCTTCGCCCCTTTCTTCAAAAGGAAGGCCACAGCCTCCAGATCCCTGTACGATGTGGACGAGAACGTCAGGGACCCCGTATCCTCGTAGATACCAAGGGCCATTACGGTCGCCTCCTCCGGCGACACTTTGATCCTTTTCCTTCTCAGCTCCTCAACAAGGAGCGTGGTCGTCGCACCAACATTTCCCTCCACCTCTACCCTTCCTGAGTAATCCCTGTCCGTCCTGGGGTGATGGTCATATATGATCAGCTCGACACCTTTCCTTGCGGCTATGTCATCGAGGGATCCGAGCCGCCCCGAGATCCTTATGTCGACCAGGATCATGCGGGTGATATCATCAAGTTCAATGTCCTTGATTCGATGAAAGGTATACGACTGCAAAGGGTTTGTGGCGAGGAATTTGCGCAGGTTCTTCTCCTGGGAACCGGGAAACACCATGATGGCATCCGGGTAGAGTTTTTTGGCCGCGATCATGGACGCCATGGCGTCGAAGTCGGCATTGACATGCGTAGTTATTACGTCCATTGGATTATGCGGCGAACGATAGCGGGCCATCTACTTCGTACTCAATCGTCGCCAATCCTCGACGTATTCCATATACGACTCCGGTTGGCTCCTCAATCGAGCCTTGTATCTGACCCACTCTCCTTCGCCTTACAAAAAGCGATCTCTCCTTTTTAGGTTTTTTCCTAGTTAACCAGAACTAGAACCTAGAAACAAGACACTAGAAACTGGAAGTCCATCGTAAATATCAGCCTCGTGGATGGTATTTGCGATGAACCTCCCGTAAATGTTCCCGCGATAGATGTGTATAGATCTGGGTTGTTGAGATGCTTGCGTGGCCCAGGAGGATCTGGACGGTTCTCAGGTCAGCGCCCCCCTCCAGCATGTGCGTGGCAAAGCTGTGCCTGAAGGTATGCGGTGAGATCACTGTCCGAATGCCGGCTTTCGCCGCATACGTTTTAACCTTCTGCCACAATGCCTGCCTGCTTATGGCGCCTTTCCCTCCGCGTCCCGGAAAAAGATAGGGCGACACATATCGGGACATCAGCCTGGGCCGCGCCTCCGTACGGTATCGATTGAGCCATTCCAGGGCCATCTCCCCCAGAGGGGCCAGGCGTTCCCTGGATCCCTTGCCCAGGACTCTGAGATAGCCCGCTTCATAGTTGACATCCTCGACCTTGAGATTGACAAGTTCCGAAACGCGCAGGCCTGCGGCGTAAATGGTCTCAAGCATGGCTCGGTCCCTGACCCCGGCCGGGGTTGTTTCATCAGGCTGCTGGAGAAGAAGCTCAACCTCCGGCACACTCATCACATCAGGCAGGCTCTTCGGAACCCAGGTGGACTCTATGTTGTCAAAGGGGTTTTGTCTGGCGGCACCGTTCTGCACCAGGTGGCTGTGAAAACCACGAATGACGACGATTCTCCTCCTGACGCTTCGCGGTGAAAGGGAATCCTTCCGCTGGCTGGAGATAAAAGCCAGGACATCAGCACGGGATACACCTGCGTGGTTCTCGATACCCCTGCCTTTCATATATTTCCGGTAAGATTCAAGATCAATCCTGTACGCTGACAGCGTGTTGTCGGACAGGCCCTTTTCAATGAGCAGATAATCGAGGTAGGTGTCGATGTACGCTTGCATGTTATGAGTTTCATGTTTCAGGTTGCATGAAATGCCTATGAAAACGAATTGTTCTCAAAAGCATTTTGGATCTCTTTTCTGGACTTTGAAACTTGAAACTTGAGACTTGAAACCCTCCATCAGTCCTCCAATCCGGACTATTTCAAATATTTCCCCAAAATCGGTTCCAGTTTCCTCTTTGTCCCCTCAGGTATGGCTGCCGGATCGGTTACGATGGCGAATTTTAGAGCCTCTGCGCATCCGCACGGTTTTCTGTCCCCGATCTTCGCCGCTGATTTGTCAATGATCCGTTTTGCCGCTTCGACGTTTTTGTGCATGATCTCCAGGATGCCCTCCACGGAGACATCCTCCTCAGTCTCGTGCCAGCAATCATAGTCGGTGGCGAGAGCCAGGGTCGCATAACAGATCTCCGCTTCCCTTGCCAGCTTGGCCTCTGGAATATTGGTCATTCCGATAACATCGACCCCCCAGGAGCGATAGAGAAATGATTCTGCTCTTGTGGAGAACTGGGGACCCTCCATACAGATATATGTCCCCCCCTGGTGGACAGTTTCACCGTCCTCGGCGACACTACCGGCGAGGACGTCGGCTATTGAGTGGCATACCGGATCAGCAAAGGCTACGTGTGCGGCGATACCGTCCCCGAAAAAGGTGGAGGGCCTTCCCTTCGTCCGGTCTATAAACTGATGCGGAACAACCATGTCGCCTGGCCTGATCTCCTCCTTCATGCTGCCCACAGCGGAGACAGCGATGATCGTGTCCACGCCCAGTACTTTCAGGGCAAAGATGTTGGCGCGGTAATTGATCTCGGATGGCAGGATCCGATGCCCTCTGCCGTGCCTGGGGAGAAAAGCCATCCTGGTGTCGCCCAGAACCCCTGTCAGGATCTCATCTGATGGGTTGCCGAATGGGGTGGGTACTTTTCTTGACTCGATATCCGTCAACCCTTCCATTTCATAAAGCCCACTGCCTCCAATAATGCCCAGGTAGTTGTTCATCGCTTGCCTCCAAAACAAGTTTCTGGTTTCTAGTTTCTGGTTTCTGGTTTATAAACTATGAAGACTTTTTCCAATAGACGCTGGGCATTTAACCCTTAAATATTTTCCATTTTCGTATGATGAAGAAGTTAGCATAGATTTTTAACGTTTTTTAACATTTCTCGGAATCAATAGAGAATAATCTTAATATAGTACTCTGGTGAAATACATGAAACCAGAAACTAGAAACTCGGAACTGCAACCGGGGAGGTTGCCATGGAACAGATCAACTTCGAGGGGTGTTTCGTCTGTGGACCGGATAACCAGTGCGGCCTGAAAGCCGTTTTCAGAAACCTGGAAAACGGTGATGTTGAAGGGGTGTTCACTCCCGATTCAGCTCACTGCGGTTACGAGGGGGTTGTTCATGGTGGAATTCTCATGGGATTCCTCGACGAGGTCCTCGGACGCCTTTCCTTTCAGAAGGACAGGCTCTTTTTAACTCACACTCTGGAGGTTTCATTCAGACAGGCAGCCACGACCGATGTTCCTCTGCGGGCTGTCGCGTCACTGACGGAATGGTCACGAAGGCAGTTTACCGCTGAGGGAAAGATCTTCGGCCCGGATGGTGAAATAATCGCGACCGCGAAAGGCCGTTTCCTCATCATGAGTGAGGCTATGGAAAGCAAACTCCTGCCGGAGGGGAGGAAGATAGCGGGTTCCTGATGAACCCGTTCCGGGTTTAAAATTCCAGATTCCAGATTCCATATTCCAGAAGAAAGCGCCTGTCACTGTGAGGAATCCCATACCGTGCAGCCGATCCGGCAGTCTGACCCAATCTTCGGTGTCAGAGCACTTTGGCAGCGACTTTGCACATCTGTAAACATGGGACGTCCACTGCGTGTCATCCAGACAATGTACCCCTACCACCTGCTCTGCAGAACCAATAATCCCGCCATCGGCGGGATTCAACCAGAGGCAGACCACACGCATCGCCTTTAAGGCAACCACACAAGCCACATCCTCGTCATGGATGAGGGAATAGGGTGGCTCCCTTCTCGAAAACAACACTTTTCTCTTGTTCGCACCCATTGGGGTCTGACACCGAGAGCAGCTTGGGGGGGGGAATTAGTACAGGGGTTTTACAAATTTATAAGGCTAACTTTACGGGGAAGGACACAAAGTGAGATTAAAGCGGCGTTTTTACCAGGTCCTTGGCTCTGGTTCCTTGAAATACGAGCGACGTTCGGAGCGAAGACGAACGAACCCTTGCTTTCCGGGTGAGAGAGGCTTTGACTGCGAACGTCTCTACGGTTGAAACATTTATCGGGATTGCCACGTCGTTCTCGCCAACCTCGACACTCCTCGCAATGACTGCGCCTGGTCTTTGATGTCTGCT
>QIEJ01000219.1 GCA_003228585.1 Pseudomonadota bacterium | reverse complement strand
ACGCTATCAGGCTACCATAATTATCATAACTTTTGTCCTCATAGCAGCCTGTGGTGGCGGCGGAGGTAAGGGGGAGATGGAGAAGATGGAGGGCGGAGCGCCCGATTTCGCCCTTCCATCGGTTGACGGCAGCATGGTGAGGTTGTCAGATTATCAGGGCAAGGTAATCATGGTGGATTTCTGGGCGACCTGGTGTCCGCCATGCCAGGAGATGATCCCCGTTCTTTCCAGGCTTCACAAACGCTACTCCATGAAAGGTCTGGTGATCCTGGGGATCTCACTGGACCAGGAGGGGCTTGAGGTCCTTGGCCCCTATGTCTACGAGAACAGGATCCCCTATAAGGTTCTGATAGGCAACGACCAGTTGAAAAGAGCATTCGGTGTCATCTCCATCCCCACCCTCTTCATAATCGACCGGGAAGGCCGGCTCGTCCGCAAGATGATGGGTTATCATTCGTACGGTGAGCTTGAGAGCCAGTTGAAGAAATACCTGTAATAAGTATTCAGGAGGAAAAAACTATTACCACAGAGCCGTCCGCAGTCAAAGTCTCTCTCACCCGGTAACATCAGGGTTCGTTTCCCTTTGCTCCGGCCGCCTCTTAAGTCTTTTCTGGAATCTGGAATCTGAAATCTGGAACTGAAGTTAACCTGGAGGCATTGAATGGGTAACAAAAACACATTTGTGCTGGTTGTCGCTGCTCTTGTTGTAGGCCTGATAGCGGGTATCCTCGGGCCCAAATTGTTCGGCACCAGGCCCAAGGGCACATCGGTCGTCCCGGTTGGCAGCCCGCCTCCCGCCCCGGTTCCCTCTGCCGATTACACCCTGAAGATCAATGAACTGACCCGCCTGCTGGAGAAAAACCCCAACAATGTGGCGGTTCTCGTTCAACTGGGCAACACCTATTTCGACAGCAACCGGTACCCTGAGTCCATCGCGGCCTACGAGAAAGCGCTGGCTCTGAAGCCCGGCAACCCGGATGTCCTCACCGACCTCGGTGTAATGTACAGGAGAAACAGCCAGCCCGATGAGGCTGTCCTGCGCTTCCGTGAAGCCATGAAGGTCGGTCCTTCTCATCTCCAGAGCCGGTTTAACCTCGGTATTGTTCTCTTCTATGACCTGAATGATGCTGCCGGCGCCAGAGAAGCCCTGGAGGACTTCCTCATGATCTCCTCCACGGGGACGCAGGCCGACCAGGTCCGCCGGCTTCTGGCGACCCTTCCCCCGGCAGGAGGGTAGCGGTTAGGCTTTAGCATTGAACCACTTTCTGGAAATAATCCGGTGGCTGCGCGCCCATCCGGGTGTCATGTCCGGCATCGTGATCTTCTCAGTGTTGCTCGCTGTTCGGACTCGGAAACTGGCTCGTTCCCGGATCCCGCAACCGGTTGATGACATCCTCGTATGGAGGATGATGAAAGATCGCCGAACCCGCCACAAGGATTCGGGCTCCGGCATCGATGACCTCGCCCGCATTCTCAGGACCGATACCGCCATCGACCTGAACCATGGCATCCGATCCCAGATCCTCGAGCAGTGTACAAAGATCCCTCAGTTTTTCCAAAGTGGACGGGATAAACTCCTGGCCTCCAAAACCCGGATTGACGCTCATCAGAAGAATGTAATCCAGGTCTTCAACGACGTAGCGAAGGCCTTGAAGATGTGTCGCCGGATTAATGACTACGCCCGGTTTCGCGCCGTGCTCCCTGACAAGATCGAGAGACCGGTTAAGATGGACAGAGGTTTCTACGTGGACACTGATCATATTCGCTCCGGCATCGGCAAAGGCCGGGATATACTGTTCGGGATTCTCGATCATGAGATGGCAGTCGAAAGGCAGGGCCGTACACTTTCGCAGGGATGCCACAACGCCGGGGCCAATTGTGATGTTGGGGACGAAGTGGCCGTCCATGATGTCCAGATGGATCATGTCGGCCCCCGCCTCCTCAACAGCCTCGATCTCCTCGCAGAGCCTGGAGAAATCAGCGGACAGTATAGACGGCGCAATCAGGACTTCCTTAGTTTTCATTTTTATGCGGTGTGCGATAAGGGGCAATCTGCGGCGTTCTCAGTCGCGTGTGATCCTCGAAGTACTAAGAACGTACGTCTCCGGTCCCACGCTCCCTGCGGCCTTGCATCTTACCCATTCTCCCCCACCTTAACTCCTTTACGTTATTTGAATCAAACTTCAAGATAGTATTTGTTAAGCTCTTCGTACTAGGTACTAGGTACTAGGTACTAGGTACTAATAAAAAGGGAACAGGCTTATCCTTCCAGCCTGTTCCCTTTTTATCAGGGAACCACTCTTTCCTCAAGCAGTGATCCGTTGAGGTAGACCTTCAGGATGGCTTCTTCAGGAACTGTTACCGGGACGGTAATAGAAGTTCCCGGAGGTATATCCTTGTCGTAGACTATCGACTCCCCGTCCTCCCGGTCCAGGACAAGTTTCAGGTTGCGGTCGAGAAGCCCCGGCGGCGAAGTGTAGCGGTAAAGAACTATGGGTGATGGTTTGTGAGGTCTCGGGGAGGTCGTGACTGTGAGGTGGACCGTCTGTCCCTGGGATATGGCGCTTCCCGGCGGGGGCTGGAGGGCTTTGACGGTGCCTGGAGGAAGGTCGGTGGATTCTATCTCCAGTAGTCGCCCTGTTTTCAGGCCCCATGCCCTGATGGAAGGGAGAACCTCCTCGGCTGAGTAACCGGTCATGTCAGGAAGAAGGTATGTGAGCGGCCGACGCCCTTCGCTGACCAGAATATTAACTGCTTCGCCGCGTGCCACGAAATCACCCGGCGAAGGGACCTGGGTAATAACCGTTCCGGCTTCGATGTCAGGATCGTGAGAACGGGCCACCTGACCTATTTTCAACCCCGCCTGGGAAAGCTGCAGTTCGGCCCGGCGAAGGTTCAGGTCGGACAGGTCCGGGACGTGGACGGTCCGTGTTCCCTGGCTGACCACTACCCGGACGATCCTGTTTCTACGGGTTCTGACTCCGGGATCCGGTACCTGGGACATGATGTGTCCGGGCGGAATGGAGGGGTCAAAACCGCTGGAGGCGATGCTGAGTCCCAACTCCTCCTGGCTGGTTGTCTCGAGAGCCGCTTTCATATCCAGCCCCCTGACATCGGGGACGGTGACTTCGCCGCCCCTGGTGAGGAAGGAGAAGACAACCCACGCGCTAAGACCAGTGACAAGGACCATGGCCGTGGCCAGCAATATTATTTTTCCTAAAAGCCCTAAAGATTTCATTTTTCTCCGTTATGCCATCGAAGTAATCAGAATACAGTAGTCAGTGACCGGTAGTCAGTAGAAAATCCTGTTGATCCTGTCGAACAAACTCTCTTGCAACTCATCCTCTCCCCTGGTGGGAGAGGACAGAGGTGAGGGGGACAACAATTGTCTCACCCTCCCCCAGCCCCTCCCGTCAAGGGAGGGGGGTTGTTTTTAATTAAGAGCGCGGCGTAAAATCCGTCACAATCATGCAGATGCGGCCAGACTCGCAGCTCCCCACGTTCCGTGAACAGGTTCTCCGGCAGGTCTGAACTGGCATTCAGGTCAGCCACCCGGAAATCAGCCGAGTTCAGGAACCGGTCTACAACATTCTCATTCTCCTCACGCAGAATTGAACATGTGGTGTACAGAATCCTTCCGCCCGGTGAAACAGTTTTTGATGCGGCCTGAAGCAGGTCGAACTGCAGCTGAGCCAGCGCCTCGATCCGGTCAGGATCTTTTTTCCATTTCCCCTCCGGATGGCGCCGGAGCACTCCTGTCCCTGAACATGGGGCGTCGAGGAGGACCCTGAAAGGGGTGAGTGTCAGAAAGCAGGGCAATGTCAAAGCGTCCGCTGTTACCAGCCTTACCGAACTGATTCCCAGACGGGTCAGGCTTTCCTTCGTCATACGAAGTCTGCCCAAATGCCTGTCTATGGCGATGACCGTCCCTCTGTCCTCCATCTCCTGGGCAAGGTGACCGGCCTTGCCGCCGGGAGCCGCGCATACGTCAACCACTCTTTCTCCAGGCTTTGCGCCCAGCAGGGGAGAGATGAGTTGAGCCCCCTCATCCTGGACGGTGCAGCGGCCCTGCCTGAACGGCTGGAGCAGAGCAGGGACAGTGCCTGTCTCGAGAATCACGGCATGCCGGCAGATTCTTCCGGGCCTGCCCTTGATCCCCAGATCGTCGAGTTCAGCCAGAAGGCCGTCACGGTCAGTTTTCAGGGTGTTGACCCTCAGGGCAAGAGGGGCCGGCCTGTTCAGTGACTGAAGGATCTGCTCGGCCTCCGATACCCCACGTTGGGCTATCAGCCGTTCAACTAACCACTGAGGCATCGACGCTGCGAGACTGAGGTGGGAAACGGGATTCTGCTTGATGGCTGGAAGAGGGGCCGGGGAAGATATGGAGGCTTTCCGAAGGACAGCGTTGATGAGGGGAACCAGACCACTGTATCTGGTTCCCTTGGCGATGTTGACCGTCTCTCCCACAGCGGCATGGGAGGGAATCCTGTGCAGGAACATGATCTGGTAGACACCCAATCTCAACAGGGCACGGACAGGATGGGGGAGAGATGTGTCAGGACGATCCAGAAGCGTGTCGATGCGGTAGTCGAGGAGGGTTCGGTGTCTCAGGACACCCTGGGTCATCTCGGTGACAAGGGCGCGATCCCTTGCGGAGAGTTTCTCATTTGCGAAGGCCCTCTCCCGCAGCGCCTCAATGGACGCCTTTCCTGATTCCCAGTCGAGGAGGACACGCCAGGACAGGGACCTGGCCCCCTCAGGTCGTCTCTGTCTTCCCGGCTTTGCTTTCAACGAGAAATGGATCCTTGACAAGAAAGGTGTTGAGGGCCTCAGTGACCTTGTCCACACTGACCCTGGTATTGAGGCAGGGTCCCTCGGGCCGGTCCAGGAGTATACCGAGGACCGGGATAGGATAGGTGTCGGCTATGCCGCTGGAAAGGTCTCTCTCGCAGGCCACGCCGAGAATCAGCTCAGGCTTTGTCTCAATGACCACCCTTCTGGCCAGGGTGCCTCCTGTGGCTACTGTCATCTGCACACCCAGCTTCTCGGCCACATCGGTGAGGTCAGAAAAGTCACACTGCCCGCACTGCCGGCAGTTTTTCACGTCCACGGTGATCCGATACGGACAGATATCCTTCTGGACACAATGAGGCATGAGAACGAGAATGCGCCTGGGCGGGTTTTTAATGGATTCTGATCGAACGAATTCGTTGTTGATCTCGATGAAGGAACGGCGAATGTCGTCCTTTGCAACCCCGAAAAACCTTCCGATAACTGTGATGACCGGAAACATATAGCGTATAAGGAGGCCACGGAGCCTCTTCGTCCCCGGCATCTCCCGGCCCCGGACGACGGTGAGGACTATGAGGACAATGCCGAGACTGAACAGGAGCAAAAGAGCGCCGAACCCCCAGCCGATTAATATTGGCAAATTGGAGCCAAGCCTCTCAAAACCCCTGTAGGGGATGTACCAGAGGACAAAAAGACTCAGGGCGATAATCAGCTCCAGGGCCAGTAAAAGCCCGAGGAAAAGACGTTTTCTCGGTTTTTCCACCACAGTAGTTAACAACTCTCTTTTTCCCCCATCCGGTCCCCCGGTGCGATGCGGTAACCCGAAACAAAATCAACGGCTTTCATCTCGCTCTTTCCTTCAGGCTGGAGACGGATGATTCTGAGAACACCCGATCCACAGGCGGCCGCAAAAAAGTCTTTGTCGGCTCGAATGACCGTGCCGGGCGGCTGGCCATGGTCTTCCTCCAGGGAACCGGCGGCCGTGATAAGCAGCCTCCTGCTTTGCCAATGGGTAAAACTGCCCGGCCAGGTTATAAAACCCCTGATCCGGTTGGCGATCTCCCGCGAGTCCATGGTCCAGTCGATCTTGCCGTCTTCTTTGGTCAGCAGGGGGGCATAGGTTGCCCTGGTGTCGTCCTGGGGACGGGACTCGATTTTACCCTGGTCGATTGCCAGGATCGTCTCGGCCAGCAGTCTGGCGCCCTCAAGGGACAGACGACGCCCAAGCTGATGAGAGTTTTCATCGGGGCCTATTTCAAGCTCATGCTGAAGGTATATGGTGCCCGTGTCCATGCCCTCGTCCATCTGCATGATTGTTACACCGGTTACAGTATAGCCCCTCGCAATGGCCCATTGTATAGGCGCGGCACCCCTCAGCTCAGGAAGAAGGGAGGCGTGAACGTTGATGCAGCCCATTCGGGGAACCTGCAATACCTCGGCGGGGAGGATCTTTCCATAGGCCACGACCACGACGAGATCGGGCTTCAGGTTCCGCAGGTAAGAGGTGAATTCCTCGGTCCGGACGCTTGATGGTGTCGCTGGATCGATTCCCATCCTGACGGCGTGAGCTGCTACCGGGGATGGTTCGACCTGCAGCCCGCGCCCCTTTTTCCTGGCTGGCTGGGTGACTACACCGACGAGCTGGCCCACATCGTGTGTGGCTTCAAGGGACGGTATGGCAAGCTCCGGGCTGCCCATAAAAACCAGACGCATCAGAGGCCCTGGGCCCTCATCTTTCGTGCCATCCTTCGGTACATATCCCTCCGGACGGTAGAGGTGTAATCCAGGATGAGCCGTCCCTCGAGATGGTCAATTTCGTGCTGGATCGCCACTGCGAGAAGGTCCTCCGCCTCCAGGGACTTCCTGTTGCCGTCCAGGTCCTGAAAATGAACCTCGATTTTCTGGGCACGGTCAATTTCAACGCTGAGTTCAGGAAGGCTCAAACACCCTTCCTCAAAGGTGATTGTTCCCTCGGAGCGAGCAATTGCCGGGTTCAGAAAGACATGAGGTTCAGGTTCCCCGATCACTGCCGTGACATCCACAACCACCATGCGAATGCTCAGTCCCACCTGAGGAGCAGCCAGGCCTATCCCGGGAGCGGCATACATCGTTTCGATCATGTTGTCGGCCAGTTCCCGGATCTGCCCCGTCCCCGGTTCCGCCTCCGAGCAGGGCCGGCGCAGGACATCATCCGGAAAAGTCAGTACTGGTAAAATCGCCATGCGATATCTCCGTAAAACATATAACTGATTATCTTAACCCACCTGACGGCCAAGTCAACTTTGTGTCAGGCGTGACTAACCAACTGCGAGATTCCTTTTAACCTGCCGCGGTGAATTAAAATCCCGTCATCTGCTTTAACCGCTGTCACATAAGATTGTGCGGATCCACCCTGACGTGGATCCTGATGCCGGGGGGCGGGTCGGATCGTAGAGCGGAAAGGATCGTTGTCAGCTGTCCGTGGGTATCGGCCAGAAGAAGGAAATGCCAGCGGTGCCGGTTCTGGATCTTCGGCAGCGGTGCGGGGGAGGGTCCGAGTATGCGGGTTTTTCCCGGAAGGTGAATGCGGCGGACCAGATTCATCGTGGTTTTCTGAACCTTCTGTTCGTCGGTTCCATCGACGATCACCCTGCCCAGCCTTCGAAAGGGAGGGTAGCCCAGTTCCTGCCGGACGGTTGTTTCGGCCCTGTAAAAGGCTTCATAATCGTGGGCCAGGGCGGCGGCGACAGCATAATGACCAGGTGCGTAGGACTGGACCAGGACCATACCCCTTTTCTCTCCCCGTCCGGCTCGTCCGGAGACCTGTGTGATCAGTTGGAACGTCCTTTCGGATGCCCTGAAATCAGGAAAATCCAGAGCCTGTTCAGCGTTGAGGATGCCCACCAGGGTGACACCGGGAAAATCGTGGCCCTTGGCCAGGATCTGGGTCCCGACGAGGACCTGGATCTCACCGGAGTCCATTCTCATGTAGATGGTTTCGAGAGCGCCGCGTTTGTCGAGGACATCCCGGTCGAGCCTCTCAACCACCGTGCCGGGAAGGGCTGATTGAAGGGCATCCTCTACTCTCTGAATACCGGTGCCGACAGGAGCGATTCGGTTCCCCTTGCAGGAGGGGCAACGGGATGGAGGGTCCTGAAGATTGCCGCAATAGTGACAGAGCATTCCCCGGGAACGATGAAAAGTGAGGGTTACACTGCAGTTGGGGCACGTCATGGTGTAATTGCACTCCGGACAGAGAAGGAAGGGGGCAAAACCACGGCGGTTCAGAAACAGAATGGACTGCTCTCCCCGCTTCAGGGTCTCATCGAGCTCAGTAAGCAGCCGGGCAGAGAGGAACGGATGGGTTGACTTTGTTTCTTTCGGGTCGGCCATGTTGATGACCTCAATCACGGGGTCCGGGGAAGGTGTGGCACGCTCGGGCAGAATAGACAGTTGATATCGTCCTGTCTCAGTGTTCCGGAATGATTCGAGAGAGGGCGTGGCTGAGCCGAGAAGGACCGGGATCCCTTCCATCTGGCCTCTTTTTACCGCCACATCACGGGCATTGTAGCTGGGGGTTTCCTCCTGGCGGTATGAAGGGTCATGCTCCTCGTCCACGATGAGCAGCCCCAGGTTGGGAATGGGCGCGAAAACACCGGATCGGACTCCCACAACCAGCCTCAGCTGGCCCCTCCTGACCGCCTCCCATGCTCCCCTTCGTTCACCGGGGTTCAGTCCGCTGTGAAGGACCGCGACCCCTCCAGGTGCTACCGTGTTGAGGCGGGATGTGAGAAGCGGAGTAAGGGCGATCTCGGGAACCAGCAGAAGTACACCTCGACCGGCTTCCAGAGCCGAACGCGCCGCCCGCAGGTAGACCTCCGTTTTACCTGAGCCGGCGACACCCTTGAGAAGGGTCACGGAGAAAGATTGTTTCTCGATGGCACGGGTAAGATTCTCCAGGGTGTTGGACTGATGCTCGGTGAGAGTGGTGATCTGCTTTTCGCTTCGTGTGTAACCTGGGCCTGGCGGGCTGTCCGTGGATCCAAAGGGAAGCCTCAGAACCGTCTCGATGAGTCCCCCCGCCAGGGCATCCTCCACCTCCCGGTCCTTAACCCGGTTTTCCAGATACTTTGACGTTCGAGGGCCCCTGCCCAGAGCTTCGAGGACACCAGGAAAGGGACACTCCCCGGTTTCAAGAGCCTGCTTCCCATCACGGGTGAGACGGAACTTGATACCCGCCCCCTGTGTCTTCGGTGGAAGCAGCATTCTCAGAACCAGGCCGAATGGGGTCTGATAATATCGTGAGGTCCATCGTGCAAGCTCCATGAGTCCCGGGTCAAGAGGGGGAATGTCAGTGATAGCCAGAAGATTTCTTGTCTTCACCGGGGAACTGTCAGCCATGCCGACGACCACACCGGTTAAGCTTCGTTTTCCAAAAGGAACGACGACCACACTGCCCGGCTCAACCTGGCCCACCAGCTTCTCAGGGACCTGATAGTGAAAAAAATCATCTATGGGACGGGGGACAGCTACCCGGACGTAACGTGCGGTCATTGAGAAGATGATTCCGGCTGCTGTTGGATCAGCCGTTCGACCAGAATGAGTTCTCCTCCCCGCGCAACCTCCGTTCTGCCGGGATACGCGACTTTGCCGGATACCTGGACCGGATCAAGATAGTAACAAGAGACCCACTGTCCGTTGTCCATCAGGATTTCAGAGCGTAGAGGGAAGAGGTCATCCTTGCGCAGCCACAGGCGGGCACCTGAACCCTCGACGACGAAACAGACGACATCGTCAATTCGAGCCAGACGAACTTTAGCGTCATCAAGGCGCAGGGAAGGCAGAAGCCGGTTGAGAATGTCGGAATTGGATGTCAGGTAGGCAAAAGGCAGGTATCCCGCCTTCAGGATGTCCCGTCGGCTGAAAGATTCCGGTTCCAGCCAAAGAGGGACCGACACCATGTTCTCCTCCAGCAGCCGGCCCTCCGGAGTTTCCAGAACAACATGGATCTGTATCGGTTTTATCTTCTGCCATGCAGCTTCCATCTTCCCGAGCAGGTCCACAGCGGGAGGACTGTAGCCCGAGGACACGGAGGGCAGGAGCAGAAGGAAGACCCAGACCAGATACCTCATTTCTTCTCTCCGTTCTCCTTGTAGAGGGCCAGATAGCGCAAGGCCAGCTCCTTGGGGTCCTTGACACCCAGCGCTTTTGCGAACTCTATGAGGAAACCCCTGAGGTAAACAGGAGCCGGCAGATCTTGCAACCTTTCCTCCTCTATACTCTCCAGGTGAGTTCTCCGGATCCTGGTCCTGGTGGCGATGACCTTCAGGGGCAGGTCCAGGTCCTCTCTGCGCCGTTTAAGGTAGTTTCCAAGGCCATTCTCGGGGATCTCGTCTCCAGCGGGCTCATGTGCCGTATCTCCACTCTGGGGTCCGAAAAGCGTCAACGGTTCCCTGCGGGACAGTTCTCTGGATAGCCGAAGGTAGGCTTTTTCGATGCGATCGAGCATCTCGTTGCGCTCTTTATCACTCAAGAGGGAGTAGGTCGCAAGCGAGCTCTGGGAATACAGGGCCTTCATTCTCTCGTAGGCTTTGGAGACCTCATCCTCGGTAGCATTCTCCTCCAGGCCCAGTATTTTGTAATCCTTCTCCTGGGGTTTAAGTGCCAAACCAGGCCTCCTGCCCGATGAACAGATTATTAACAATAGACTGGATGGACTGGGAGAAGGGGCAGCCGGGAAAGGCGTCCATCACCGGCTTTTTCAGTTTGATAGCTTGTCGGACGCAGTCATCCTCATCGATGGAACCGAGGAACTTCACATCTATACCGAAATAGTCATGGCAGGCAATGGAGATATCCTTACCAAGGTCCCTCTCGTCAAGCCGCCTGATCTGATTCACGATGATGCTGGGCCTGAAACGACTGGCCTCCTTCTGGAGGGCCAGTCCCGCTTCGGGATTGATCTCGAGGACATTTCTGATGAGTGTCCGGGGGGACTGGATGCCACGGGCGACCTTCTCCTCCATAGCTCTGTCTACCGCCTCGGCCACCCCCGATTTCTTTGTTGCTCTTTTCAGCTTTCTGTAGAAGGCGGCCTTGATGAAGTGGTACGCGTTTTCCACCGATGTTGGTTCAGGAAGGATAACCAGTATCCCCTCCTGTGCGATGAGGAAAAAATCGAGGATGTTGAACCCGGACCCCGAACCGAGGTCGAGGAGGACATGGTCCACATCCAGCAGGGAAAGGTGACGGATCATCTTCTCTTTCTGAGTGTACTTGGGGTTGGCCATGTCCATAAGGGCCTTGGATCCGCTGATGATCCAGAGGTTGGGAACAGGGGTGGGGGTCATGACGTCCCGTAAGTTGTCCACCTTCTTCCGGATGAAGTCCGTCAGGGTGTAGTCGGGACTGGGCATGCCGATGACAGTGTGAAGGTTGGCGCCTCCAAGGTCAACGTCCATGGCAACACAACGCTTGCCCATCTGGGCCAGGCGTATGGCCATGTTGGCGGTAATGACAGACTTGCCCACCCCTCCCTTTCCCCCTCCAATGGCCCAGATGCGGGGCCTGGTGAGAGTATTCACGTCAAGGTGGTTCAGGTCTCTCATCTGTTCTCATGAACCGTGATCGTAGAAAACCAGTCCGGTAAGAAGTTTCGGGTAAAAAAAGGTCGATTTCTGGGGCATCCTCTCCCTGACAGAAGTTACGGCAACCAGATCGCTCATTCCCGTCGCGGGCATGAGCACCAGCACCTGCCCCTCGGCGCGCGCTTTTTCCATGGCTCGGCCGACGTCCTTGTGATACTCCAGATGCTCCTGGTGACTGATCTGCTCCGGGGTCATATCCAGGCACCCCATCATCAAAAACCGCTCGGCGAGAGAGACGTCCAGTTTGCGGACGGGGCCCGACAGGTCCGGGGCCTCTTTGGCAAGGTCCACGTCTTCCCGAAGCCTGGCTGTGAAAAGGCGGTCGCTGCCCGGGCAGTAGAGCACGAATCCCCGTCTGCTCATTCGCGAGGGAGGAGTGCCGTTGCGGATCCGCTTTTCCATCGAGGGCTCGATAACATCGATGTGGAAGTGCTCGGACAGGCAGGATTTCAGGGCGCTGAAATCGAAATCCTCGAATCCGTAAAGCAGACGATGAGTAGGCAGGATCGCCAGACCCGGGTCCTCCATGCCCACTAAGGCCATCATGAGAAAGTTGTAGCCTTTGTCAGGACCGGGGTCTTCGTCTGAGTCAGCCATAAGTTCGGCGTAGGTCACCGCCGTCTCGTAGCGGTGATGCCCATCGGCGATGTAGTAGTCGCGGTCGCCCAGCAGTTCCGAGATCTTCTCGATGGTAACAGGATCCTCGATGACCCACATCTTTCTTCCGATGCCGTCTTTGTCCTGGATGTCTATGTCGGGCTTGGAGGCGAAGGTTTCCGCCAGTGTTTCTTTCACGATAGTCGCATCACCGTCGAACAGGGAAAAGACCTGGCTGAGATTCCCATTGAAGACCTTCATGAGCCGGAGCCGGTCCTCCTTGGGACCCTGATGGGTCCTCTCGTGGGGATGGATCCGTCCGGTGTCCAGTGGTTCAAGGCGGACCCGGCCGATGATACCCCAGCGCCTGTAATGGTCACTCTCCCCGGGAAGGGAAAAGGTGTCTTCGATGAGGTAGTAATGTGGCGCCTGATCACGCACGAGTATCCCTTCAGCGAGCCACTTTGCCATGAGGGCCGCTTCCTTTTCGTAATCTCCGGGATTGCCCGGTTCGGAGCCCAGGATCAGCCTCACGACATTGTGCGGATCGCGCGCGAGGAGCTCGGCGTGATCGTCAGGGTCGATGACATCGTACGGTGGGGCCACAATTTTTGAAAAGTCCTCTATAATCTCTGGATTGAATCGAATTCCAGCGAAGGGTTGGATATCCGGCAATTGAGTGCCTCCTTTGTGTATGGAATAAATAAGATAGCATTACCGTCGACTCTGCTCAAGGTTTGTGTGGATTCAGAGGCATAAAAGCTTCACCACAGAGACCACAGAGGGTGACGCATTAGTCACCTCCACAGAGGACCTCAGAGGGAGCTCTTGTTTCACGCAGAGGACGCAGAGTTTTTGCAACAGTCCATTAAGTCTAGCAGAGAAAATCAAAAAATTGTTTCAGGGCAGAATACACAAAGTAAAGTACAGTAAATCTTGCAATCCTCTCACCGAAAGCTGTATAGATACCTGCTGTCCGGGATAAAAGAGTCCTTTTCTCCCGGTACGCAGGATTTAACAGCTGATTTCGTGGAAATCCCTCTCCCGAGGGAGAGGTTAGGTGAGGGGATTATCGATTTCCTCTGTGGTTCTCTGTGATTCGACCTGAGAGAGGTCGTCTCTGTGACCTCTGTGGTAAATCCTGTAAATCCTGACAAAAAAGCTTTAATCTATTTTTGTGCCTTAAACCTGAAAACCAAAAGGAGCAAACCGATGCATCATATGAGCAAAACAAAGGTCATCAAAGACCGCAGAAGCATCCGGAGCTATAAACCTGACCCGGTGTCCGAGGATGTCATCCGTGACATCCTCGACTGCGGGAGGCTGGCGCCCACGGCCAGGAATGTCCAGCCGTGGCTGCTCGGTGCCGTGACCGATGCGGAACTGCGCAGGGCGGTGGCTGATCTGGCCGAGTACGGCAAGTTTATCGCCGACAGCCCTGTGTGCTTCGTGGTCTTCGTGAAATCGGATGAAAAGTACTTCATGGAGGACGGCTGTGCGGCGACCATGAACATCATCCTGGCGGCGACAGGACACGGCCTGGGGACCTGCTGGGTGGCAGGCCACAAGAAGGACTACGTAGACGATATCCGGCAGCTGCTGGGGGTGCCCGATGGATATACGCTGATCTCTCTCATCGGGGCCGGTTACTCCGACGATCGGCCAACTCCTGGCAAGAAGTCCCTGGAGGAGGTATCCTTCTTCGATCGTTATGAATAACTATGAGAAAATATTTCTAACCACAGAGGGCCACAGAGAAAATCAAATAAGGTTTTTTGACAGGATCAAAAGGATTTTTTCTTAGACTGTCACTCCAGAAAGAACATCGCTTTCCAAGGTGGTGTTAAAGGCTGTCTCAGGCTCGTTCCTTCTGGTCACTAGAGGTCGTCTCTGTGTACTCCGTGTCCTCTGTGGTTCATGATGTAGGAGGGATTTTATGAAGTTACCCGATGAAATTAAACGCAACCCCGAGATCGACGTTCCCGTCGAAGGCATCCGCGGATGGAAAGTGGGCGGGTCTGACGGGCTTGTGGTTTTCTTCGAGATTCAGCCGGGCACGATCCTGCCCGAGCATTCCCACTGCTTCCAGTGGGGCATCGTCATAGATGGTTCAATTGAGCTGACCATCGGTGGCAAAAAAAAGGTTTACAACAAGGGGGACTCCTACATCATGCTGGAGGGTGCGCCCCACTCGGCGAGGATTCCGGACGGATGTTTAGCGATGGATTACTTCAGCGATCCGAAGCGTTATTGATCGGGTCGCTGAAGGAGTCAGTAGACAGTATTCAGTAATAGCAGTGACGTTCGGAGCAAAGAGGAACGAACCCTGGTTTTAAGAGAACTGGGTGAGAGAGGCTTTGACTCCGAATGTCACTGCGGTTAAATCCTTTAAATTTGTCTGGGATTGTCGGGGCTCCGCTTGTATCCTTTTGCTGAAAAAGGATGTCAGGCAACTGCTGGGAGTGCCCAATGGATATACACTGATCTCTCTTGTTGCGGGCGGGAACTCCGACGACCGGCCATCTCCGGCCAAAAAACCCCTTGAACTTGAAACCTGAAACTCAGACCTACTACATCTGATTGGCGATGGCTTCCATGAACCGGTGCTGCCAGGTCTCGGGGAAACAGTTCCGTCATCTCCTCGGACATCTCGAAGTCGGCCCTTGAATCCTCCAATGCATCTTGGATCCCTCAAGGGTGAGGTTGTACATCAGTCCCGCCTGGCCGAAAACGAAGGCGATGATGGGATCCTTGATATTGGTCGTGTCGATGGATCCGCCTGCCCCGAGATCGATAAGTGCCACTGAACCGTCAACACCCACTTCCCAACCCTCGCTGAGACGGAATTTTTTTAAGGCATCCGACTTGAGGAACACGATGACGATGGTCTTTTTCTGCCCGCCGAACTGGAGTCCGAAGGAGGCGGCCGAGGTGGAGTAGTAGTCCACGGTCTTACCGCCGACCTGAAGGACACCCTTGCCGTGCTCACCGCCGATGCCGAATCCTGCCTTGTAGACCTTGGGGAAGATCAGGGCACCGTTGGCTTCGCCGAGAAGTTTGCTGCCTCCATCAACCGTCTTGTTGAATTCGGCCAGGGCCTCAACGACCTGCGCGTCGATCTTCCCGGCGGTCTTGGCGCTGATGGCAAGGGCTGGTGCCGTGAGGGCCAGAACGAAAATTGTGGACAACGCAACTGCAATTTGAATTTTCCTCACTAGCGTCATGTTCATGTTCATTTCTCCCTTCATTTAATTCCAGGAACAAGAACCGGTTACTATACCCCCTCCTCACGGAGCAGGCGGGTTTCCGTAATCGGCACGGCAAGCCTGATCCCTTCCTTCTCAAGCTCTTCCATGATCTGCATGTTAACCCTCTGGTTGAATGCCATGAAATCCCAGTACAGGGGAGGTTGATACCAGTAGAGCATCATTATTGTCAGGGATGTTGGACTGAACTCCCTGAAATAGACCCTTGGGGGGAAATCAGGGTTCATCCCCTCATGGTTGTCGAGGATTCCCGTGATGATGTCCACAGTTTTTTTCACCTTCTCGAGAGGTGTGTCGTAGGCAATAGAGATGTTGGTGGACCTGCGGATGTGGGGTCTGCGTCCGACATTTTCGATGTTGAGTCTGGACATCTCGTCGTTGGGGATGATCGTCTGATGCCCGTTTAATTCCCGGATTCTTGTCGATCGCAGCCCGATCTCCTCCACTACCCCGTCATGGTTCTTGACCAGGATGCGCTCGCCTATCACGTAAGGTTTGTCCAGGAGGATCAGGATGCTGCCGATAAAGTTCTTCAAGGTGTCCTGTGCGGCCAGAGCAACTGCAAATCCGCCCACTCCAAGACCCGCCAGGACGGTAGTAATATTGAAGCCGATGTTGTCCAGCCAGAACAGGGTTCCGAAAAGGATGATAAGTATTTTCGACATGGTTTTGACCGGCCTCAGCAGAACAGTGGCTGACTCCCTGGCGTTTTTTACAAGCCTTTCAGACCACCACTCAAAAGTGAGATCCGTAATTCTCAAGGCTAACCATGTCGAAACGATGGTGATGAGCGTACCGGCTTTAACTACGGCCTGTAAGGTTGTCGAGGCACCGATCACTCTGATCGCAACAGAGCCGAAAACAACCCACAGAAAGAAGCGTAAAGATCCGGAAAAGAACCGGACGTACATACGACCCATCTCGGTCTTTTTTGTGCGGGCCCACCGGGCCAGAAGCCATGTGAGGATGAACGCCAGGACGTACCCCAGGACCAGGAAAACCAGCAACATAAACCATTGCCAGATCTGCCAGCCCAGAAACATGATGTCAGGGAACATTTCCGAAAGTTTTTCCTCCATCGGGCTGTATCCGAACTCGTCGTACAACGATGGTATCTCCGCGACAGTCCTGTTGGAGAATTTCCAGATATAGATCCCGTCCTCGCGGGGGACATGCTGAAGGAGAATGTCGACTGTCTTGTCCCTGGTCTTTATGCGGCCAATGCTGTCACGGTATGATCGCAGGCCGTCCTCCTGATAGCC
>QIEJ01000152.1 GCA_003228585.1 Pseudomonadota bacterium | reverse complement strand
CCGTGGGAAGACATCTGTTCGATTGGCCAAGCATTATGTGGGCACGCTGGTTCCCGAAGTCGGAAGCCGCCGGGGAAAATATCATGCTGGTCAGTTTTAAACAGAATGAGATCTCAAATGACAGGTTTAATAAGTATTTCAGCGAAATAGGGCCTGTGATAAAAGTTGAGGTACAGAAACACGGCAGCCGCGTCGCGACGTATTATTATAGAGCCGGGTATTCCTACAAGCCAGAAATCAGTGATCAGTAGTCAGTATTCAGTATGACGAAACTGCTGCAGTCGCTAAGCTCCATGAGATTGCCACGTCACTCCTTTGTCGTTCCTCGCAATGACACCGTGATTCCTTGAATTAACCCACCTCATTATACGGCCGCACTCCCATCTCCTCAGCGATTGCCCGGCACTGGTCGATGTCCACCTCCGGATGATCCACCACTGTGAGGATGACCCTCATCCCGGCAAGCAGGCAGGACCGCGAAAAATCAAGCATCGCCTCATAGGAACCCTCCCCGAAGGTCGGCCGGCAGAGTCTCTGATATGTCTGAGCGTCGTGGGCGTTGAGGCTAACGGAGACAATATCCACAAACCCTTTAAGATCACCAACAATGTCCCTGTTGTGATACAGGTTCCCCAGGCCGTTGGTGTTCAGGCGGATCTGCCCGGCGCCTCTTCTCTTCAGGTTTTCAGCGACCTCTTTTATCTCCTTTAAGCGAAGGGTCGGCTCGCCGTATCCGCAGAAGACCACTTCGGCGCGTTCCTCCCATCCCTCGTCATCAAGGGCCGATATCATCTCAGGGACACCAGGATCGGTAGCCAGGGCAAGGTCGTGTCCCTTGACGACGGGATTCACGGTCCGCTGGCAAAATGTGCAGGCGCTGGTGCAGCTGGCAGTGACGTTGAGATAAACTGAATCACGGATAGTGTAGGCTGCCCGGGGCCTGGGTAAGGTCACTGGAAGGTTGAAGAAGCGAACAGCATTTCTGGTGGTCACCCGGGCAATGTCATCCCTGGACAGCCCCTTGGCCTGAGCTATCCTATCGGAAACCAGTTCCACATAAGCAGGCTCATTCCGCTGCCCTCGAAACGGGTGTGGGGCAAGATAGGGACAGTCTGTCTCCACCATCATACTTTCCAGGGGAACCCGGGGAAGGATCTTTTCAATCCATTCGGTGTTTCGACGGGATGGGAAGGTGACGGTTCCGGTGAATGACAGGTACATCCCCAGATCGAGAAATGCTTCAGCGTCCTTTAACGTTCCGGAAAAACAGTGCACCACACCGCCTCGCTGCGGTAACCCTTCTTCCTGAAGGATCTCCAGGGTTCTTGAATAAGCGTCCCGGACGTGAACAACGAGAGGTAGATCTGTATCTTTGGCCAGATCGATGTGCCTGCGGAAAGAATCCTCCTGAAGGTCCCGTGGAGAGCGGTCGCGGAAGAAATCCAGCCCTGTCTCACCAATGCCCACAACGGCCTTTTTGGCGGCCAATTTGCCCAGTTCCTCCAGGGCCCAATCGTCTGCTTCGGTGGCATCGTGCGGGTGAACCCCAACCACCGCGGAAACCTCCTGGTATTTTTCGGCAATCTTTACGGCACGCCTGCTGTCGGCAATGGTGGAACCCACCGTGACGATATGGATGATGCCTGCCGCATGGGCTCTTTCCAGGACCCGCTCCAGATCGCCCCGAAATTGCTTCATCTCCAGGTGCGCGTGGGAATCTATTAAAGTCTGTCTGTTCATCAGGTGTCAGGGTTACTATTTGATGCGTGTTCCCGGCTTTACCTCCTCATCGAAGGTGACGATGTGAATTCCATTGTCATCCTCTGCCGCCAGAAGCATACCCCGGGACTCGATCCCCATGAGTGTCGCTGGTTCCAGATTGACAACTACGGCAATTCTCTTGTTCACCAGATCCTCCGGTGAGTAATTCTCGGCAATTCCCGCCACGAGCTGTCTCTGTTCCCCAGTATCAACGACGAGGCGGATAAGTTTCTTCGATTCAGGAACACTTTCGGCTTCAATCACTCTGCCGGCAACCAGTTGAACTTTCGCGAACTCATCGATGCCGATGAGATTGTCGTCCATGTCGAGTTCCTCCTTTTTACCATCTGGAATTTCAGGAGAGGCGGATGTCTTTTCAATGCGGGGGAACAGGGCCGGCCCTTTGAAAGTCCTGGTGCCGCCGGGAAGTCCTCCCCACTCCTCAAGAGAAGTCATCAGAGTCAACTCTTTTTTGCCCGCCAATCCCAGCTGACGGAACATTTTCTGACCTGTTTCGGGCATGAAAGGTGTGATCATCACAGCCACCCGGCGAATGGCCTCGAACAGGGAATAAAGGACAGAATCAAGCTTGGTGTCTTTGCCCTCCCTGGAAAGGGTCCAGGGAGCGGCTGAGTCGATGTATTTGTTGGCAGCTCCTATGAAGCCCCAGATGGATTTCAGGGCGCGATCGAAAGCCAGGTCTTCCATGCAGCTTTTCAGTTCTTCAACTGTTCTTGATGAATGTTCCAGGAGAACGCGTGTATGATCGCCCATATCGTTAGGCCCGGGTTGTGGCGGGATGACCCCGGCCCGGTATTTTTCCAGCATTCCATGGGACCGCTGGAGAAGGTTGCCCAGATCGTTGGCCAGGTCCGAGTTGATCCTTCCCACCAGTGCCGCATGGGAAAAGTCTCCGTCGAGGCCGAAAGGAACCTCACGGAGGATAAAATATCTGACGCTGTCCGCGCCATACTCGTCAAGAAGCAGATTAGGCTCCACCACATTCCGCAGGGATTTGGACATCTTGCGTCCCTCAACCGTCCACCACCCGTGAGCAAAGACCCTCCAGGGTGGGTTAAGGTTCATTCCCTTGAGCATGGTGGGCCAGTAAATTGTGTGGGTCGTAAGGATATCCTTGCCGATAAGGTGAGTGCAGTTCTCCCAGAGGGCATGGAACCGGTCGTCCTCGGCCGTGTATCCCGGAGCAGTGACATAGTTGATGAGAGCGTCGAACCACACGTATGTCACATAATTGGTGTCAAACGGTATCTCCACACCCCAATGGAGGCGGCTTTTCGGACGGCTGATGCACAGATCGTCGAGGGGTTGGCGAAGAAAACCAAGCATTTCGTTCCGTCTGGTTTCCGGCCTTATGAAATGGGGATTCTCCTCGATATGCCTGATCAACCAGTCCTGGAATTTGCCCATCCGAAAAAAGTAATTGCTTTCCTCGATCTGAACAACTTCCCTGCCGCAATCAGGACAGCTCCCGTCCTGAAGATCCTTCTGGGTCCAGAATCTCTCATCAGGCACGCAATACCATCCGCTGTAGGTGCTCTGATAGATGTCGCCGCTGTCGTGAAGAGTCTGAAGAAAATGCTGAACGACCTTAATATGACGTTCCTCCGTTGTTCTGATGAAATCATCGTTTGAGATGTTAAAGCGCCGCCACAACTGCTGGAAGCGAACAACCATCTCGTCGCAATGGTCCTGGGGTGACAGGCCCCTTTCTCTGGCGGCCTGCTCCACTTTCTGACCATGTTCATCCGTGCCCGTGAGAAACATGACCGTCTTGCCAGTCGAACGCATATATCGAGCGATAACATCGGCGGCGACTGTTGTATAGACGTGCCCGATATGGGGAATGTCATTGACGTAGTAAATAGGTGTCGTGACATAGAATGTTTTTCCACTCATTTAAGTTTCTCCCGAAACTCATCCAAGCCCATGACGATTGGATCCTTTTCCTCTGGTATGTCGACTGTGACGGTACTGGCAAAGAAATCGATGTTTCTGATCTTTCCCGTCCCTTCAGGGAGTTTGACCTTCTTTCCGACTTTGGGCAGGCCTTTCGTTAACTCCCTGTACTGATCGTATTCGTAATTCAGACAACAAAGCAGCCGGCCGCATCCACCGGAAATCTTGTTCGGATTAAGAATTACGTTCTGTTCCTTGGCCATCTTTACAGAGATAGGTGCGAAATCCTTCAGGAATGTACAACAACAGAACGACATTCCACATGGTCCGATTCCACCTATGATCTTGGCCTCATCCCTGATCCCCATCTGACGCATTTCTATACGGAGATGGAGATCCCTTGCCAGGGTCCGGACAAGTTCCCGAAAATCAACCCGCTTTTCCGAGGTGAAATAAAAGATGGCCTTTGAGCGATCAAGAAGATATTCCACCCGAATCAGCCTCATTGGCAGTTCCAACTCTTTTATGGTGTTGCCGCAGGATTCAAAGGCTTCCCTCTCGAGAGATCGGTTTTCCTCGTCCCTCCCAATTTCGTCCGGTGTAGCCTTTCTCAGAATCCTGGATCGCTCACAGCCGCCGCACGCGAATTCCAATGCAGGGGATCGGACCACACCGAGGGCCTTTCCCTGTTTTGTCTGAAGCACGACCTTCTCACCGACACTGAGGGTATGTTCACCGGCGTTAAAATGGGACTCCCTGTTCTGTCCGTTGATGAAAACCCTCACAGTCCGCACTTTATTCTGTTCCATATTCTGTTCCATTTAGATTCTATTCTCCGCCATCTTTCCAAATTTACGAATTTTAAAAAGAAGATTGTCAAGACTCAGTTCAACGTTTGTGTTATGCCCCAGATCATCCCGGGTATCCTCTATGGATTCAAGGACCATCGAAAGACGGTATCCACCCAGTTGTGATGCCCCGGATCGAAGCGTCGGCAGATGGGCAGTGTGAATAATCTGGTCCTCGAAACCGCCCTCTGCGATGATCAACATGTCCCGGAACCACTGTGCCATGAACTCCAGGATCTTTAACGCGTCGGCCCTGTTCCTTGCCCACCTGTTGGCGAGATCGAGAAGTAGATTCGAGTCAGCCCGTTCAGGGGAGAGAAGGGGTTCGAATTCATCGGCCAGTCTCTCGATGATCTCCTCCCGATGATAGTCCAGGGCCCACTCCATGCTTCCCCTGGCCATGGATGCCAGTAAGGCCGCACGCTTACCGTCTATCCCCTTCAGTTGGAGGAGGCCTTCAATGATTTTACGACCCAGGGGGCGAAAGGCGAGATTCTGACACCTTGAGGAGATAGTGGGCAGCACCGAATTTCTGTCCGGTGCTATCAGAATGAAACGCGACGTACGTGGGGGTTCCTCCAGGGTCTTGAGAAAGGCATTGGCGGAATTCGGGTTCATGGTGTGGGCATCATCGATAATGAATGTTGACACTTTACCCAGCATCGGCATCAGATAGGCTTTCTCGATGAGATCCCGGACCTGCTCGATAACGATCCACCGCTTCCCCTCTGAAGGCTTGAGGATAGTCAGGTCGGGATGGGTTCCGGCATTGTGAAGCCTGCATGACCCGCATGAGCCGCATGCCAGTGGCGCCGTTTCACAGTTAAAGGAGGCGGCGACAGAGATAGCAGCGGGCATTTTCCCGCATCCCGCGGGCCCCGTGAAGAGGTAGGCGGTAGGAAGGCGGCCACTCTGCAAAGCCTTCTTCAGGATGTGTACAGCATTCTCCTGTCCCTTTATACCATCAAAAAACATGAGGGAACCTTTTCTCCAATTCCTGCATTACCTGCTGAGCAAGCTCTTCGGGCTTGTCCATAGCATTAAGTATCAAGAACCTGTCGGGTTCCCCGGCGGATAGAGCGAGGTAACCCTCTCTGACTTTATGGTGGAATGCCGGTTGTTCATCATCCATGCGAGTCTCAGTTTTAGACCCGTACTGTTCATTGCGTGACCTGACACGTCTCAGGCCTTCTTCCGGGGGCAGATCCAGCAGAACGGTAAGATCCGGTGTTATTCCATTCCTTGCTTCCCGGTCCACAACGCTGATGATATCCAGAGAAATTCCTCTTCCATAACCCTGGTACGCGGCTGTGGCATCCGAAAATCTGTCGCACAATACGGTCCTGTTTTCAGCAAGAGCGGGCTTGATGACCTCCTCTATATGTTGGGCCCTGTCAGCGGCGTAGAGGAAAAGTTCCCCCATTGAGCATAACTGGGAACCGGCTGGGTCAAGGAGGATTTTTCTTAACTTTTCTCCCAGAGATGTGCCGCCCGGTTCTCTGGTGACAGCGGTTTCAATTCCCCTGCTTCGGAGCAGGGATGCCAGCCTGGAGATCAGGGTTGATTTCCCCGATCCTTCCATGCCTTCGAAGGTTATTAGTAGACCTGAGTGTTTAGTTCCAGATTCCAAATTCCAGATTCCAAATGATAATAAAGCGAATGTCATTGCGAGGAGTCACGCTTTCCGCGTGATGACGTGGCAATCTTATGGAGCTAAGCGACCGCAGCAGTCTCGTCTTACTGAGATCGCTTCGCCAATCAGTCAGCTCGCGATGACAATCGTTAACCCCCGCCTTTTCTCCCAATCGCCCGGTCGCCACATCTGCATCTCTATAAAGCCCCGCACTCCCCCGGATCCCCCTTCACCTTTTCCACGAGGTGGGCAAGGACGGGGAGGAGGACTTCAATGTTCTCGCGCACGGCCTTCGGGCTGCCTGGAAGGTTAATGATCACCGTGTCACCCCTGACGCCCGCTACCGCACGGGTCAGTACGGATGTCGGGACCTTGTCACTTGCGGCGAACCTCATGGCCTCCGGAATACCCGGGATCTCGAAATCGAGGACCGCACGGGTCGCTTCAGGAGTCCGGTCCCGGGGGGCCGGACCCGTGCCGCCAGTGGTGAGAATGAGATCCGTGTCCCCTTGATCACACCAGTTCTGCAGGGTCTCGGTGATAAGGGCTTCATCATCCGGCAGGATCAGGGTTCTGATCCATTCAATATCAAGAGAGGCCAGGCCCTCGATAATGGCCGGCCCGCTCCTGTCCTCGTATTCTCCTCTCGAGGACCGGTCGCTGAGGGTTAAAACGCAGGCCCTAATCACCATGCCGGTTTTTCTCCGCTATTGTAATAGGATCGCCGGTATGAATGGTGCCGCCTCTCAGGACTTTGACGAAAATGCCCTCTTTTGGCATGACGCAATCGCCCGCCTCATGGTAGATGGCACAGCGATCGTGACACTCCTTCCCGATCTGGCTTACTTCGACGATGGCTTCGTCTCCGAGACAAAGCAACTGTCCAATGGATAGCAGGGTGAGATCGATCCCGGCTGTGGTGATGTTCTCGGCAAAATCTCCAGCTGTGACATTCAAACCCTTTTCCACCATCTTGTCGATGCTCTCCCGGGCCAGGAGACTGACCTGCCGATCCCGGGTACCGGCGTGGGCATCCTTCTCGATACCGTGTTCGGCTTTCAGGAGGGCTGAAGGGACATTTTCTTTCCTGACACCCTTTTTGTCACTGATTGATATGGCTGCTATTTTCATGTTTTCCCTTCAGGTTACTCCTCGTCAGGATGCCAATTCGACAACTCAGAAGAGTACCTTATATGTCAATGAGTTTCAAGAAAAGCTACTTATTCAAGAACACGCCCAGGATCACGCGATCAAACTCATCCCTTTCGGAACTGTAGGAGGCGCCGATATTCAGGGACCCCTTTTGGTCCCCGAATGACAGGCCGGCAGTGTAATAGGTTTGATCGTCGGCAATATTCTGATAACCAATCCTTCCGGTGAGAGATTTCACCGGGGTAAACTGGATCCCGGCTCTCAGGTCTTCCTTTTCCGGTACCGAGGGGCTTTCCTCGTAATCCACAAGAAGAAGTATTGTCCATGGTAACCCAACAGACAGGCCCAAACCGTTCCTGAATTCCAGCAGATCCTTGTCGCTCCGATACAGGTTGCGAGCAACATACCCCAGTGACAGCTTTGAACTGATCGCCCAGAGCACCCCAACATCGGCTGCGGAGAGCGTTCTGCTGCCGCTGCTTACAGGCTCTCTGTATTTCCCGGAGTGGAAATTTTCGCCAATAAAGAGAGAATCGCCAAGAGTCTGAGCAAAAGCCAGGCCCCACAGGTAATCCTCAAAACCTGCAAACTCGGGGTCGGTGACAAAGAGTAGCCCGCCCCTCAAGGTGGATTTAGTATCTATAAGACTCAGTACAAATGAATCCTGAGGTACTGATTGATCTGTCAGGTAATCGAGCCCCATAGAGAAGGCTCCGGCTGGTATCAAAGTGGCCGGGTTGCCAAGGACCGAAGAGATGCCTCCGGGTGATGCGATAACAGTCCCGCCTCGACCCAACGAGCGTGCGTCCAGGCTGTCAGTCGGGAATAGCGGTTCAGCCGCGGCTGGAATGCTGCCACAGATAAGAAGCAAAACCGCTAACAGGACTGTGTTAAGGAAAAGTACACGGGATCTCGAGTCCATATCTTGGGTTGATATATTGGAGGCCTGTGTGTTGTCAATGGTTTTAAAAACCGCTGGACAGTAATACTCAAATGGAGTAACTAGTAATGTTCAATTTTCCCTTGTTCCGGCCATCAGGAGCGGGTGTGCGCTATGAAAAAGAAGCAGCTTGAACAGTTTGATAAACAGCTCAGAGCCTGGAAAGAGGAACTGGTCCACGAGGCAACAAAGACGGTGGATGGCATGCATGAGGAAAAGGCCCAGTTTGCGGACCCCACCGATCGAGCCTCAATGGAAACAGACAGAAACTTTCTGCTCAGAATCCGTGACAGGGAAAGAAGACTCATAAGCAAGATCGATAAAGCCCTGGAGAGGATTGGGGACGGCTCATTCGGAGTTTGCGATGAGTGCGGCGAGGACATCGAAACCAAGCGGCTGAAAGCCAGACCGGTTGCAACACTGTGCATTCACTGTAAGACGCTTCAGGAGGAAGAGGAAAGACTTAACAAGAAGTAATCACCGTACTGTAACTCGCCTCTCCCTATCCTTCTCCATGGTCTCACTCCCATCCCTTTCAATAATTACCAGGAGCCTGTCGGTAAAACCTCGTCAGGTTCGTGATAAATCATTCTCTTGTCCAGCCGTGCTGTCAGGAATGAGGAGAAAACATGAAAACCATCCTCGTTGTGGATGATGAAGAAAGTATCCGCCTCCTTTACAAAGAGGAGCTGGAGGAGGACGGGTACCGTGTCATCCTGGCCTCTGAAGGTGAAGAAGCGTTAAAGGCAGTCAGAAAAGACAGACCCGACCTTATAACTCTGGATATAAGAATGCCTGGAATGGACGGCATTGAGGTTCTTGGGCGCATCAAGGAGATGGAACCAGACATACCACTCATCATGTCAACGGCCTACGGTGACTATCGACGTGATTTCAACGTTTGGGCCTCGGATGCGTACATCGTAAAAACAGCAAACCTGGATGAACTGAAGGAGACCATTAAGCGTCTTCTCGGTCATGAAAGTTGAGCCCGAAACCCTGTCAGGGTTTCCTTTCCTTACAGGCACAATCCGGCTGCTCGTAAGTCTGATCCTGCTCTCCGTTTTTCTCACGAACTGCACAAAGGAAAAGCCCTTCCGGGAAACCATGTTTCTCATGGGTACACTGGTTGAGATCGTCGCTTACCCGGACTCCCAACAGGTTCGAGATGCAGTGGGTCGGGCTTTCAGAAGAATGGAGAAGGTGGAGGCCCTGGCGGACCTCAAAGCCCCAGATTCACCTCTCGCCAGTCTTCGGAGAGGGGAAGATGCGGATCTGCCTTATGAACTGCTTCAGGTCCTTTCCGTTGCCCTCGATGTGGCGAGAAAGAGCGGAGGCGCATTCGATCCCACAATGGGCGAGTTGGTTGCCCTGTGGGGCTTTGACAGGAATGAACCCAACGTACCAGGTTCGTTCCAGATATCAGAGGCCATGGGTTCTGTGGGGTACGAACGCCTTTCAGTCGATGGAGTCAGAGTAAGAGTTTTCGGAAAACCGGTCTGGCTGGAACTCGGCGGCATCGCGAAGGGGTATGCTGTGGATGAGGCGGTCCGGGTCCTCAGGGAAAGTGGTGTCAGAGCGGGGATCGTCAACGCGGGTGGAGATCTGAGGGCTTTCGGTGAGAAGCCCGGTGGAAAACGATGGAGGATCGGCGTGCAGGACCCGGATGACCCTCAGGGATTGCTCGGAGTCCTCAGCTTGAAAGACGGTTCCGTGGCCACATCCGGAGACTACGAGAGGTATTTCGAGGTCGATGACATTCGTTATCACCACATACTTGACCCCAATACCGGGCGCCCCTCCAGATCAGGCATAAGAAGCACAACCGTGGTGGCCTCAGAGTGCGTTCTGGCTGACGCTCTGGCGACAGCCGCGTTTGTTCTGGGCCCGGATCGTGGCCGGGAACTGTTCGAGGGGCAGAACGGTGTCGAGGGAATCCTTGTGATAGAGGATGGGCAGATCCTGAAAACATCGGGGATCGGATCGGTGATCGAGTTTGAGAGTCGTTGACGGGCGTGACACCCTGGCTAAACGGATGCGCCTTGTCCGGCGGCCCACCTTCTGGGACGGGATGTTGCTGGTCCTTCTTCTCGTGTTGACCTTTTCCCTTATCGTGTATCCCCGGCAATCCATCCAGGGAACCCATCTGGAGGTAAGAACCCCCGATGGGTCTGTAACATACGATCTGACCAGGAATGGGATATATCCCGTCGCCGGACCTCTTGGAACGGCGATGTTAATAGTCCAGGACGGCAGTGCACGCCTGGAGAATGCCCCGTGTCCCCTGAAGATCTGCGAATCCATGGGACCTGTGGAAAAAGCAGGTGAGGCTATACTCTGCTTACCCAACAGAATTTCGGTGAAAGTAACGGGAGAGATTTCAATAGATGCGGTCACCCGGTAGAATAGCCATGCTGGCCATGCTTATATCGACCGCCTTCGTGCTGGCAAGTCTGGAGAGGCTGTTACCCAATCCGGCGCCCATGATCAGGCTCGGGCTGGGTAATATCATGACCCTGGTCGCGTTCGTTGTCCTCGGTGTCAGAGGCGGAGTCTGGGTGACCGGCGGCAGGGTCGCCCTGGTTTCGCTGGTGTGGGGAGGGCTTTTTTCTCCCACCGCAGTGCTTTCGGTTGCGGGCGGTGTCTCCAGCCTCATCGTTATGGTGCCCATGATGAAAATGGGCGGACGCTTCAGCCTGTACGGCATCAGTCTGGCTGGAGCCTATGCCCATGTCCTGGGACAGCTCACTGTCGCTTCTCTTGTCTATGTCGGCTCCACGGGCCTGTTCCACCTGCTTCCAATTCTGGGGACCGCCGCCCTGGCGACTGGCCTGTTCAACGCGGCGATGGCAGGGATGCTGGTGAAGCGGTACGCCGCGGTCAGTAGCCGCCTACCGTGAACCTGCCCGTGCCCGAGTTCGGAAGTAAAAGCCATAACACAAGGAAACCTGGAGTTTTTGGGTTACTACATCCTCTCCCCTGGCGGGATAGGACAGAGGTGAGGGGGAGAATGAATCAGCCTCTTCGCTCCGAACGACTCTTTAAGAAGAATCTCTGAGAAGAACCGTGGACTGCGTAGTCATTGCGAACTGTCTGGCTTGTGAAGCAATCCCGGCTGGTTCAGATGGGACTGCTTCGGCCTCCAAACGCCTCGCAGTGACAACCGCTTGCTCTTCGTTCTGGAATGTGGAATTTGGAATTTGAAATCTGGAATGGAGAACCAACTCGGGACCCGGGACACGAGACTCGGGACTTAATCCCTGGCCCGGATAAACGACACCATCCTCCCCTCATCCCTTCTTGCGCGGTGGGAGTTAAACAACTCCGGTTGGCAGGCGGTGCATTGGTTCAGGTCGTCGATGTGTTCCTGTAAAAGTCCGGCCTTGACTAGTTGAGATCCTGCCACGGCCCTCAGGTTCAGAAAATATCGCCCGCCTCGCATGGCGTAGGGCGCAGGGCCAATGTTGTTTTCCTGAAACTGTCGGATGACCTCAAGGCCCACTTCGTAGCAGCAGACATTGATTGCGGGCCCGAGGGCGGCGAGGAAACCGGATGGCGTGCTCCCCGTCAGCGATGCCATGGCCTCAACCGTATTTTCTGCCAGACCCTGGGCGAGACTCCGCCACCCGCAGTGGACAGCCGCCACAGTATTTGAAGCCGGGTCGGCCAGAAGGACCGGCAGACAGTCCGCCGTGCGTATCCCGAGGCTGATCCCCGGCAGAGAGGTCATGAGAGAGTCCCCCTCGTCGAACCGGAACGGTTCCTCCGGCACTTCTCTTGTTACCAGATTGGGGTTTATATCTTGGATCCTGGATCTTGGATCTTGGATCTGCATCATCTGCTCCCCAAGACAGACGATTCGCCCCCCATGTACCTGCAAAAGGATGTGAATGGGGGACGGCAGATCGTTTCGGGTTGTGAGGCGGGTCCCGAATCCGTGAAGGAATCGGCCCTCTTCAAGAAGAGATGAGGTGATGACCGTCATGGGGTGGAACCTCTGATCCAGGCAAAGAGCTCTGCCAGATCGGCAGGAGGATCCGCATCGAAGGACATCTTACTTCCGGTCGAGGGATGGACGAATCCCAGGGAAAGAGCGTGCAGAGCCGGGCGTTTCAGGGACCGCAGGAGGGGACGGAGTTCAGGATCCCCGGTGTGAATCGATCTGACCCCGCCGCCATACATTGAATCCCCGAGAACAGGATGGCCGATGGATGAAAGATGCACCCTCAACTGGTGAGTGCGCCCCGTTCCTGGCTTCAACTCAACCAGTGATATCGGGCTTCGCCTGGCGATGACCCTGAACTGTGTTCGCGCCTCACGTCCGCCCTCACGGGGTGCGATTTTTTTCCGGTCCCTTCTGTGTCTTCCCAGGGGCTTGTCGATGACCCCGTGGTCATGGGAGGGGCTCCCCCTGACCCCGGCAAGGTAAACCCTCTGGATCGTATGTTCCCTGAACTGATTGGAAAGGCCCAGATGTGAGGGGTCGTTCTTGGCCACCACCATCACTCCCGAGGTTCCCTTGTCCAGCCTGTGAACGATCCCGGGCCGGGCGACACCACCAATTCCTGAGAGGTCATGGCAATGATGGAGCAGCGCGTTGACCAGGGTCCCGCCTGCGTGCCCGTGGGCCGGATGAACAACCAGGTGCGGAGGCTTGCTCAGAACCAGAAGGTCACTGTCCTCGTAGAGGATGTCCAGAGGAATGTCCTCCGGCTCCAACCCCGACGGTTCCAGGTCGGGCAGGTTCATCTGAACAATGCTGCCCTCAGTGACCAGGGTGCCGGCTTTCATTCTCATTCCGTTGACGAGGACGTGCCCGCCATCTATCAGTTTCTTTATCCGTGATCTGGTCAGACCTGTGTTCTTCCGGGCCAGGTAAACATCAAGGCGGGTACGGGAATCTTCAGGTGGGACGGTATGCTTCATGCTCCCCATGGGGAGGGATTACCAGATATCAGAGTCGATGTTTCCGAACTGCTTGACCAGGACGTCGACTATGGCCCGGTTGTAGGGGACCCATCGTTTCGGCATCTCAGGGTCCACGCGCGAGTCGTAGAGCCTTTTCCCTTCCTCGAGCTGGTCCTTGAGATCTTCGAAAAGGGAATCGTTCTTGATGCTCTTGCGGATCTCATCCTGGTTGTACAGGGCGATATCCGACATGATAGTGCGGGCCAGCCTTTCAGCATCTTTGGGTTCATTGATCGTGGTCATCTTGAGGAATACCTCCTGGATTCAACACCTTGGAAATGGCGGGTCCCTGGGTGAATTTCTTCCTTCGGGTGTAAATGTAAAGGTACAAGGATGACGCCGCGAGACCGACAAGCGCTCCGAACAACGCCCCCATATCCGTGCCGGTACGTGACCATCCCACTGACGCTCCGGCGACCATGACCGTCGCTGGAAACAGATATGCCAGGGTGCTCGCCTTGAGCAGGGCATCCGGAGGCAGCTCGATGATCACTTTCTCTCCGGGTTTTGCCCCCACGGGGTTCTTGACTTCCATCTGCATGGCGTTCCCCGAAGTGGGATGGCACATACTTTTTGCCGCGCAATCCCCACAGGCTTCGGACCGGACGAGGGAAACCACCGCGCGGCCATGTGAAATCGAAACCACCATTGCCGTTTCTTCCAACATTACTTAAGTTTATTGGATAAACGAAAGAAAATCAAGGGTTTGAAGAAAGCAGCTCAGGATAGATCGAACTCTTTTCCTGTAAGCAGCCGGTAGGCCTCCAGATACTTTTCACGGGTTCTGTTGACAATGTCATCGGGCAACGCGGGTGCCGGAGGCGTCTTATCCCAATCGAGTCCTTCGAGATAATCCCTGACGAACTGTTTGTCGAAGTTAGGCGGGCTGATGCCCACTTCATAGCTGTTCATCGGCCAGAAACGGGACGAGTCCGGCGTCAGGATCTCGTCGATGAGGATGATCCTGCCGTCAATTTCACCGAATTCGAATTTCGTGTCGGATATGATAATCCCTCTTTGCGCCGCGTAATCCCGCGCTTTTTCGTAGATCTCCAGGGTCATGTCACGAAGCCTGCGAGCCGTGTCAGAACCTACGATTTCGGCGGCTTGTTCGAAGGAGATGTTAACGTCGTGGCCGGAATCCGCTTTGGTGGCCGGCGTGAAGATGGTTTCCGGCAATTTTTCGGCCAATTGAAGACCGGCCGGCAGTGAGATACCGCAGACGGATCCCGTATCCTGGTAGTCCTTCCATCCCCCTCCGGCAATGTACCCTCGAGCGACACACTCCACCGGGAAGGGGTTGGCCTTTTTCACCAGCATGCTCCTGCCCCTGAGGGTATCAGCGTATTCCTGGACAATTTCAGGGTACTCTTCCACCCTGTGGGATACATGGTGGTTCTCCACAAGCTCGCTGGTGAAATCGAACCAGAACATGGACATGGCTGTGAGAATCTTGCCCTTGTCGGGTATACCGTTGGGCATTATGCAGTCAAAGGCGGATATCCTGTCGGTGGCTACGATGAGCAGGTGATCTCCGAGGTCATATACATCTCTGACTTTCCCCCGGCGGAAGAGGGGAAGATCGGGAAAATCGGTGTGTGTGACGGCGCTGCCGGGGTTGTGTTGATGCGATTTGGTCATATCTGTGTTCCTCCGGTTTCGGTGTGTTAAAGGTACAGGAAAAATACAGGAATTGGATATTCATTGCAATTGAATCAGGAGTCAGTAGGTCAGTAGGCCCTGTGTGCGCACCCGGCATAAACGTTAACCGCAGAGTCGTTCGCAGTCAAATCCTCGCTCGCCCAGTTCTCTTAAAATCAGGTTTCGCTCGTCTTTGCTCCGAACGGCTCTTGTGATTTATGAATCGGATCGAAGAGCGGGCGCCTGTCATTGCGAGGAATCATCGCGCCTGTGGCGTGATGGGTGTGATGACGAAGCAATCCCGGGGGAGTTTTCCAGCTGAGGGCAAAACCCTGGACCGGAACCAGGATTTCACCCTGTGTCACTCTGCGCCCCGTGTGGTTAGCTGGCTTTTTCCTTACGCAGAGTCGTTCGGAGCCAAAGTCTCGCTC
>QIEJ01000146.1 GCA_003228585.1 Pseudomonadota bacterium | reverse complement strand
CCCCATCGCCATGGAGAAGGAGCTTCGCTTCGCCATCCGCGAGGGCGGCCGGACAGTGGGTGCCGGCGTCGTCAGCGAAATTATCGAGTAACCGGTTTCGCCGAACTGACGGCGACCGGCGCAGATTAACAGGAGGAATGACGGGTCATGGACCAACAGAAAATCCGGATTAAACTCAAAGCGTATGATCACCGGATCCTTGATGCATCGGTCAACGAGATTGTCGAGACCGCAAAGCGGACAGGAGCCCGTGTCTGCGGACCCATTCCGCTGCCGACGAGACGGAGTATGTACACGGTCCTTCGTTCTCCATTTATCGATAAAAAATCCAGAGAGCAGTTTGAGATTCGAATTCATAAGCGAATGCTGGACATTGTTGAACCCACGCCACAGACGGTTGACGCACTTATGAAACTTGATCTCTCAGCTGGAGTGGATGTCGAGATCAAACTCTCATAGACAGGGGCTGATCATGGCACAGGTTGATATCTACAATATAAACAGGGAAGTCGTGGGGAAGGTGGACCTGGCTTCCTGGTGGGACGAGGCACCCAATGAGGCCCTCGTGCACCAGGCCGTTGTCTCTGCTCTGGCAGGTATGAGAAGAGGCACAGCTTCCTCCAAAGGCCGCTCCGCTGTTCGTGGTGGAGGCCGGAAACCGTTCCGCCAGAAGGGGACAGGACGTGCCAGACAGGGCACCATCCGGGCCCCGCAGATGAGAGGAGGCGGCGTTGTGTTCGGGCCCCATCCCAGGGACTTCTCCAAGTCACTTAACAGGAAGATGAGCAGGAAAGCACTCCAGAGCGTCCTTGCATACCGGGCTGGCACCGGCACTCTCGTGGTTCTGGACGAAGTCGCTCTTGAGACACCCAAAACCAGAGAGCTGGTTCTGATGATGGACCGGTTGGACGTTATCAGCGCCCTGGTAGTTGTCCAAAGCGTCTCTGAGGAACTGGGCAGGGCCTCATCGAACCTAAATTGGGTGAAAGTCGTAACGGTGGATCGCGTCAACACATATGACATCCTGGCCCATGAAAAACTGATCGTCACAAAAGGGGCCCTCGAAGGCCTGGAAGGAGCATTTGCCCAATGAAACCATACGGCAAGATAATTCTCCGTCCGCTCCTCACTGAAAAGAACGCCGCTATGAAAGAGATGCAGAACCGTGTGGCCTTTGAGGTGGCAAGGGATGCCAACAAGCTGGAGATCAAACGGGCCGTCGAGGAGGCGTTCAAAGTGTCGGTAGATGCCGTAAATGTTGCAAACGTAAAGGGCAAGGTCAAGAGACTCGGGCGCAACATAGGAAAGCGACGTGACTGGAAGAAAGCTGTTGTTACCCTGAAAGAGGGAGATACCATCGAATTTTTTGAGGGTGTGTGATAGCTCACCTTTTAGGAGATTAGAGTATGGGCATAAGAAAACTCAAGCCGACATCACCGGGAAGGCGTTTTCAGACGGTCAACGATTTTGCCGAGATAACCCGCGGCAAGCCTGAAAAGAGCCTGCTTGCTCCTTTGAAGAAGACCGGAGGCCGGAACAATAAGGGAAGGATCACCGCCTGGCATAGAGGCGGAGGGCACAAGAGGCGATATCGCATCATCGACTTCAAGAGAGACAAACATGGGGTTCCCGCGAAAGTGCGATCCATAGAATATGATCCTAATCGTTCAGCCTACATCGCTCTTCTCGTTTACGCCGACGGCGAGAAAAGATACATCCTTGCGCCTCAGAATCTCAAGGTCGGAGACGAGCTCTTGTCAGGAGAGAAGACAGACGTCCATCCTGGAAACGCCATGCTGCTCAGAAACATTCCATTGGGGACCCATATCCACAATATCGAGCTCAAAATGGCAAAGGGCGGCCAGATTGTACGCAGTGCCGGAGGATATGCGCAGTTGATGGCGAAGGAAGGGGATTACGCTCATATAAGACTGCCATCGGGGGAGATCAGGCTTATCCGGCAGGATTGCATGGCGACCCTGGGTGAGGTTTCCAATCCCCACCATGAGATTATCAGCATTGGTAAAGCAGGCCGGAACCGCTGGCTTGGCCGGCGCCCCAACGTGAGAGGAGTTGCCATGAACCCGGTAGATCATCCCATGGGGGGAGGAGAGGGAAAAAGTTCCGGAGGCCGACATCCCTGCACGCCGTGGGGTGTTCCGACGAAAGGCTATAAAACACGGAAAAACAGGAACTCTGACCGCTATATTGTGAAGCGGCGGTCCTAGAAGGGGAGGATAAAAGTGGGCAGGTCCATCAAGAAGGGGCCCTTTATTGATGACCATCTGATGAAGAAGGTCACAGCCATGATTGAGAGCGGTGACAAGAAAGTCATCAAAACCTGGTCGAGAAGGTCCATGATAATCCCGGAGATGGTTGGTTACACATTTGCGGTTCATAACGGCATGAAGTTCGTGCCGGTGTTTGTGTCGGAAAACATGGTAGGGCACAGGCTGGGGGAGTTTTCCCCGACTCGGACCTACAAAGGGCATACATCCAAGGCCGATAAAAGAGGCAAGAGGTAGGCGAGGAAAATACCATGGAAGCAATAGCGAAAGCGAAATATGTGCGGGTAGCCCCTCGTAAAATTCGGCTGGTAATGGATATGGTTCGCGGCAGGAGCGTCTCGGACGCATTAAACACATTGGGACTGGTTCGAAAGGCTGCCTCTCCCGTTCTGGCCAAGGTTATCCGTTCCGCGGCGGCCAATGCGGAGAACTCCAAAGGTATGGATGTGGACAACCTTTATATCAAGACCGCCTATGTGGACGAGGGGCCGACCATGAAAAGATTCATGCCGAGGGCCATGGGCCGGGCAACTACTATCCTTAAAAGGACCAGCCACATCACCGTGGTTCTGGGTGAGAAGTAAGGAGGCTCGATTTGGGTCAAAAAGTCCACCCGAAAGGTTTCAGGCTTGGGATCATCAAGGACTGGGACTCCCGCTGGTACGCGGAGAAGGATTACGCCAAACTTCTCCATGAGGACATCAGAATCCGCGATTTTATCAAGGGGAAGCTGTTTCATGCCGGCATCTCCGAGATTATCATAGAGCGGACGGCAAAGCGCGCGAGGATCAATATCCACGCTGCGCGCCCTGGTATAATTATCGGCAAGAAGGGTGCCGAGGTCGAATCCCTCCGCCGGGAGATTCAGAAGATGACCGAGAAGGACATCTTCATCAACATTATTGAGATACGCAAACCGGAAGTTGAAGCACAGTTGGTTGCGGAAAACATTGCCAGTCAGATCGTCCGGCGCGTTGCTTTCAGGCGGGCACTCAAGAGGAGTGTCGCCTCAGCTCTACGTTTCGGCGCTGAAGGCATTAAGGTGATGTGCTCGGGGAGACTCAACGGTGCCGAGATGTCCCGCCGCGAATGGTACAGGGAGGGGAGGGTACCCCTTCAGACTCTCCGGGCGGATATTGATTACGGGTTTGCCGAGGCTAAAACGACCTACGGAGTTATCGGTGTGAAAGTGTGGATTTTCAAAGGTGAAGTGATGCCCGAAAGGGGCTCTGATCCAGATAAGGAAGTAGCGGGTTAGGACGGAGAATACGTCATGTTGATGCCAAAAAAAGTCAAATTCAGGAAACAGCAGCGCGGCAGGATGAAGGGGGCTGCGCGAAGGGGCAACACTCTGAGTTTCGGAGATTTCGGTCTCCAGGCTCTGGATCCAGGATGGCTCACTGCTCGACAGATCGAATCCGCCCGAATCGCCATAACAAGACACGTCAAGAGGGGGGGCAAAGTCTGGATCCGGATCTTTCCTGACAAGCCTGTCACGATGAAGCCGGCTGAAACCAGGATGGGTAAGGGGAAAGGAAGCCCCGAGGCCTGGGTAGCGGTTGTTAAACCGGGACGTGTCCTCTACGAACTGGAGGGTGTCGCGGCGGACGTTGCCCGTGAAGCCATGAGGCTGGCCTCCCACAAGCTCCCCATAAAGACACGGATTCTGGTCAGGGAGGAATCGGAATGAAGGCTGCTGCCATAAGAGAGATGACCATCGATGAGCTGCGCAGAAAGGAAAAAGACCTTTATGCCGAGCTTTTCAACCTCCGGTTTCAGTTGGCCACCAACCAGATGGAGAACCCGATGCGGCTTCCCTTGACAAAAAAAACCCTGGCCAGAGTTAAAAGTATAATTGCGGAGAAAGAGCGTTTATCCGAGAGGACAGAGTAATGTCGGAAGCAAAGAGCAGTGTAAGCAGGAAGATCATAAGCGGCACAGTTGTCAGCAACAAAATGGATAAAACAGCTGTAATCCAGTCTCAGAGAAAGTTTGCTCATCCTGTATACAAGAAATTTGTCAGCCGGAGGGTCAAGTACAAGGTTCACGATGAGAAGAACACCCTTGATATCGGGGATGTCGTCAGAATCGTCGAAACTCGGCCGCTGAGCCGCGATAAAAGGTGGAAACTGCTTGAGATCCTGGAAAAGACCCAAAAAGATTGAAGTTTTTCAGCCTGAGAGGATTTAGAAATGATCAAGGTAGAAACGGTCCTTGACGTGGCCGATAACAGTGGTGCCAAGAAGGTTCTCTGTTTCAGGATACTTGGAGGATCACGAAGGCAGTCGGCGACCGTGGGAGACATCATCGTTGTTTCGATCAGGGAAGCTGTTCCGGAATCAAAAGTGAAGAAGGGTGAGGTCCACAGGGCGGTGATCGTGAGAACCAGGAAGGAAGTCAGGCGTGCCGACGGCTCATATATCCGGTTTGACAACAACGCCGCAGTCATCATCAACGATCAGAAAGAGCCCATTGGGACCAGGATCTTCGGCCCTGTTGCCCGTGAGCTCAGGGGCAAGAATTTCATGAAGATCGTTTCTCTTGCCCCGGAGGTCCTGTAAGGGAGATTGCCATGTCAGGAATTGGTGTCCGGAAAAACGATTTTGTCATCGTCACCTCAGGTAAGGAGAAGGGCAAGAAGGGCAAGATCCTCAAGGTTGCCCGTGACAAGAACCGTGTCATTATCGAGAAGGTGAACTTTATAAAAAAACATCAGAAACCCGCCAGTGCCCAGAAACAGGGGGGGATAGTGGAAAAGGAAGGGCAGATCCACGCCTCGAACGTCATGCTGTTCTGCGAAAAGTGTAATAAAGGTGTTCGTTTCCGCCGCCAAAGGCTTGATGACGGCAACGTCGTCAGACTCTGTGCCGGCTGCGGCGAGTCTTTCGATTAATCAGGAGCACGACAGATGGATACTCTGCAGATAAAATACCGTGAGGAAATTGTTCCGGCCATGATGAAGACGTTCAACTACAGTAACGTCATGCAGGTGCCCAGGCTGGAGAAGATCGTTATTAACATGGGGCTCGGTGATGCCCTCGAGAACGCCAGGGTGTTGGATACATCCATGGGTGAACTGAGCCAGATCACCGGGCAAAGGCCCGTCCTTACACGTGCAAGGAAATCGATAGCAAATTTCAAATTAAGGGAGGGGAATCCCATTGGATGCAGGGTTACCCTGAGGCGGCAGCGTATGTACGAGTTTTTTAACAGATTCCTCAATGTCGCCCTCCCCAGGGTCAGGGATTTTAAAGGTACGTCACCCAAGGCCTTCGATGGCCGGGGCAATTACACCCTTGGAGTCCTGGAGCAGCTCATTTTCCCTGAGATCAACTACGATAATGTGGAACAGATAAAGGGAATGAATATAACTATCGTTACCAGCGCCCAAACGGATGAGGAGGCGAAGGAGCTTCTGACGCTGCTGGGCGTGCCGTTCAGAAAGTAGGACTGGAGAGAGAAATGGCGAAGAAAGCCCTGATCAACAAAGCCAAGCGTGAGCCAAAATTCTCAGTGAGACGGTACAACAGATGCCCCTTGTGTGGAAGGTCCAGAGGTTATTTGCGCAGATTTGCCATGTGCCGCATCTGTTTCCGTACAAGGGCTCTCGCAGGCGAGATTCCCGGTGTGGTAAAGGCCAGCTGGTAGGAGGAGTATTGCAATGTCCATGACCGATCCCGTAGCCGATATGCTTACAAGGATTCGCAATGCCCTCATGGCGGGCAAGGATAAAGTCGATGTCCCCGCTTCGTCCCTGAAAGAGGATATAGCCAGGATCCTTCAGGAAGAAGGCTATATCAAGAGCTACCGCGTGCTCAGCGACAACCGGCAGGGTGTTGTCAGGATAACCCTGAAATACGGTGATGTCGACACTCCGGCCATCGCCCAGATTCAACGGATCAGTAAACCCGGCTGCAGGGTGTACGTAGCAGCCAAGGATGTTCCGAGGGTGCTTAACGGTATGGGTGTAGCCATAATGTCTACGTCTGAAGGGGTTATGACGGACGCGGATTCCAGAAAACAGAACGTCGGGGGCGAGGTCCTCTGCTACGTTTGGTAAAGAAAGATAAATCCCGGGGTACTTGATATGTCGAGAATAGGAAAACAACCTGTACAGATACCCGATGGTGTAGAGGTAAAACTGGAAGGCCGTCATTTTTGGGCCAAGGGTCCCCTCGGTCAGTTTGGAAGGGATCTTCCTGCTGGTGTCGAAGTACGGATTGAAAAGGATCAGATACTTGTCCTGCCGCCCGCACGTCCCAAGGAAACGACAGCAATGCAGGGACTTTCCAGGTCGCTCATCTTCAATGTGGTCAACGGGGTAGCCAATGGTTACCAGAAGGACCTCGATATGGAGGGAGTCGGTTACCGGGCTTTTGTAAAAGGTTCTGTTCTGGAACTGATGGTCGGTTTTTCCAATCCTGTTCAGTTTCCAATACCTGATGCGGTTACCGCGGAGGTGGACAAGAACAACAGGATATCCATAAAAGGTGTGGACAAGGAAAAGGTTGGACAGGTTGCGGCCGATATCAGGGCGATTCGCCCTCCGGAGCCATATAAGGGCAAAGGTATCAGGTATGCTGGTGAGAGAATCAAACGCAAAGCAGGAAAAGCCGGCATAACATAGGTGAAATCTCGGAGGATTTGATACGTGGCAAATACCGACACGAAAAAGATGGCTCGTCTCAGAAGAAGAAGGCGGATTCGGGGGAAGATCCGGGGCACGGCCGACCGTCCCAGGCTCTCGGTTTTCCGCAGTTCCCGCCATATTTACGCACAGGTTATCAACGACGATCTCGGGATCGTGCTGATCAGCGCTTCTACTGTCGACAGTGTGCTGAAGGGAAATCTGAAAGAGGGCGGGAACGTGGAGGCTGCCAGAGAGGTAGGTAAACTCCTGGCGGAACGCGCCACGGAGAATAGTATCAACACGGTAACTTTCGATCGCGGCGGTTTCAGATATCATGGAAGGGTCAAAGCGCTTGCTGAGGCTGCCAGGGAAGGTGGTTTGAAGTTCTGACCATTCTTTCAGGAAGCAGTTAAGTAAACCGGAAGACGATAGGAGTAACGATGAAGAGGACCCTAAAGCAGCCGCTAAGGGATTTAAAAATAGACGACACGGAACTGATCGACAAGGTTGTGTTCATCAACCGGGTTGCCAAGGTCGTAAAGGGCGGACGCAGATTCCGTTTCAGTGCGCTGGTCGTTGTTGGCGATGGTAAGGGAATCGTAGGCGTCGGGTCCGGGAAGGCCAACGAGGTTCCCGAAGCGATCCGCAAGGGGATCGAAATGGGCAAAAAGAGCCTTTACAGGATTCCCCTTAATGGAGGCACCATCCATCATCAGGTGATCGGGCGCTGGGGCGCGGCCAGGGTTCTACTTAAGCCCGCCTCCCCCGGAACGGGCGTTATCGCAGGTGGGCCTGTACGAGCACTCATGGAATCGCTCGGCGTCAAGGATATCCTCACCAAGTGTCTTGGAACGAACAATCCCAACAATGTGCTTATGGCTACCATGCAGGGTCTGTTGACCGTTCGAAGCCCCGAGGAAATCGCCCTGCTGCGCGGCAAGAAAACCAGCGATATTCTCCATGGATAGGACAGGAGAAGAAGCGATGACCAAAATTGACATTACGCTCGTTCGCAGCACCATTGGAAAACCCCGGAAGCATGTGAGGGTCGTCCGCAGCCTGGGTCTTAGAAAACTCAACCAGACTGTACGGCATGATGACAATCCCAGGATCCGGGGCATGGTGAATAAAGTCTCCCATCTCGTCAAAGCCCAGTCGGTGGAGGAGAAATAGATGCTGGATAGACTCAAGCCTGCTGAAGGCTCAAAAAAAAGAAGACGCCGTGCAGGGCGTGGGCCGGGATCAGGAATAGGGAAGACCTGTGGGCGAGGCGCCAATGGTCAGGGGGCTCGTTCCGGAGGCGGTGTCAGACCCGGGTTTGAAGGGGGACAGATGCCGCTTCAGCGCCGGCTCCCCAAACGCGGATTCACCAATATCTTTCGTCAGGAATACTCCGTGGTCAACCTCAGAGATCTGGCGAGGGTTCCCGATGTCGAGATCATTGATCCAGATATTATGGTCAAACTCAGACTGGCAAGAAAAGGCCAACGGGTGAAAGTCCTTGCGGTGGGAGATCTGAACCGGCCCATAACCGTAAAAACTCACAAGATCAGTGCAACGGCTGCAGCAAAGGTGGAAAAGGCCGGTGGCAAGGTCGAGATAATATAGGGGGGAATGAGTTGTTTGGCAGCCTTCTGAATATCTTCAAGATTCCGGAACTAAAAAGGCGGATATTTTTCACCTTCGGGCTGCTTGCCATCTACCGTGTAGGAGCCCATATTCCTACTCCGGGAATCGATGGGATGGCCCTGGCGGAATTCTTCAAGCAGGCTCAGGGGACCCTTCTGGGTTTCTTCGATATGTTCGCCGGAGGCGCTCTGCTGAAGATGACCGTGTTCGCTCTGGGGATCATGCCATATATCAGCGCGAGCATTATTATTCAGCTGCTGACGGTTGTTATTCCCCACCTCGAGAGGCTTTCCAAAGAGGGCGAGGCCGGAAGGCGCAAGATCATCCGCTATACAAGGTACGGAACAGTGGGCCTGGCCGCTTTCCAGAGTTTCGGCATATCCGTAGGTCTGGAGCAGATGACCAGCCCCGGAGGCGCGGTCATCGTTCCCTTCCCGGGTTGGGGATTCAGGGCCATGACCGTGATCACCCTTACTGCCGGAACGGCCTTCATCATGTGGCTGGGCGAGCAGATAACAGAGCGCGGGATCGGCAACGGGATCTCCCTGATCATCTTCGCCGGGATTGTGGCCCGGATGCCCATAGCTATTGGCCAGACGATTACGCTGTTGAGGACAGGTGAACTCTCCGCTTTCCTTATGGTCTTTGTTCTCGCCCTCATGGTCGCGGTTGTCGCCTTTATCATTTTCATGGAAAGGGGACAACGCAGGATTCCCGTGCAATACGCGAAAAGAGTAGTCGGCCGGAAGATGTACGGTGGCCAGAGCACCCATCTGCCTCTCAAGGTCAACACCGCGGGGGTTATTCCACCCATTTTCGCCTCCTCCATCCTGATGTTTCCGGCAACAATCGCAGGTTTTATCAAACATCCCATTATGGGAGCGATAGCAAATACTTTCGCGCCGGGCAGAGTTCTTTACACGGTATTGTACGTGGCCCTGATAATTTTCTTCTGCTATTTCTATACGGCCATCCAGTTCAATCCGGTGGACGTGGCGGATAACCTGAAAAAGTACGGGGGATACATACCCGGTATCCGCCCGGGAAGGAAAACAGCAGACTATCTTGACAAGGTGCTGTCCCGGATCACTTTCGGCGGGGCTCTTTACCTTTCACTCGTCTGCGTCCTTCCCGAGATCCTCTACCGGATTTTCAACATCCCGTTCTATTTCGGCGGCACGGGACTTCTCATCGTTGTAGGCGTGGCTCTGGATACGGTAACTCAGGTTGAAACGCATCTGGTAACCAGGCACTATGAAGGATTTCTCAAGAAGGGAAAGATCAGAGGGAGACGATAATGGATGTTATTCTGTTAGGGCCCCCTGGAGCCGGCAAGGGTACGCAGGCCAAATTTATGGTGGACCGATGGAATATACCCCAGGTTTCTACGGGTGACATCCTGAGAGCCGCTGTTCGTGAAGGAACCGGGCTTGGAGTGGAAGCCAGGGGTTTCATGGATCGTGGGGAACTTGTACCCGACAGAGTCGTCATCGGTATTATCGCAGAACGTCTGAAGGAAGACGACGCAACCGGTGGCTTCATACTGGATGGCTTCCCGCGCACTCTTCCTCAGGCCGAGGCCCTGGAATCAATACTGACGGATCTTGATCGAAACATCGATCACGTGGTCAGCATCGAGGTGGACGAGGAGGAACTGGTTGATCGTCTCACCGGACGGCGGATGTGCAAAGGTTGCGGTGAGAGTTTCCACGTATTATTTAATCCGCCCCAAAACGAGGGAGTCTGCGACCGGTGTGGCGGTGGACTGTATCAGAGGGATGATGATAAAGAGGGAACAATAAGGCAGCGCCTTAATGTTTACCGGGATCAGACCTCTCCTCTCATTGCCTTCTACCGGGAGAAAGGGAGCCTTCGCGAAATCGATGGCTCGGGGAATATCCAGGATATATCTGCCCGGATCGAGCAGGTGCTGACCGGAACAGAATGATACACAGAAAAACAGCTGATCAGATCTCTCTCATGAGTGAGGGAGGTAGCGCTGTTGCCAGGATTCTTGAAAGAATGAAGGATGTGGTAAAGCCCGGTGTCCCCACATCCGAGATTGAAATGGAAGCGGACCGGATGTCCCGGTCACTGGGAATCGTAGCTGCCTTTAAGGGCTACCTGGGATATCCAAGCAGTATTTGCGTTTCAATAAACGATGAGGTGGTACACGGAATTCCTTCCCGGGAGAGAATTCTCGAGAAGGGAGATATTGTCGGTCTGGATTTTGGAGCTTTCTACAAGGGATTCTACTCAGACGCGGCTGTCACCTTACCGGTAGGCAAGCTGGATGAGAAGACCGAGCACCTCATGGATGTTGCCAGAGGGGCTCTGGACAGGGGAATTAAAGCGGCGGTTGTGGGAAACCGTGTCGGTGATATATCTCACACCGTCCAGAGCCATGTAGAGAACAGCGGCTACTCAGTCGTCAAGGCGTTCGTCGGGCATGGTATAGGACGAAGCCTTCACGAGGAACCGCAGGTTCCAAATTTCGGAGAACCCCAGTGGGGAGTCCGGTTAAAGGAAGGAATGACGTTGGCTATTGAACCCATGATCAATGCCGGAAGTGATCAAGTCAGGGTGCTGGACGACGGTTGGACAGCAGTTACTGCCGATGGAAGTCTGTCGGTGCACTTTGAGCACACAATTGCTGTTACATCGAAAGGACCCCGGATTCTGACATTGAACAGCATGGGGGGAGAGTAAGGACATGGCAAAAGAAGAAGCTATTGAAGTTGAGGGGACGGTAGTCGAACCCCTGCCTAATGCGCAGTTCCGGGTAGAACTGGAGAACGGTCACCAGGTCCTTGCCCACATCTCGGGCAAGATGCGGATGCACTATATCAGGATACTGCCTGGTGACAAAGTGACGGTTGAACTGTCCCCCTACGATCTTTCAAGGGGTAGAATTACCTACAGGGCCAAATAGCATCGCTGAAAGGATTGAAAGATGAAGGTCAGACCGTCTGTGAAAAAGATGTGTGACAAATGTAAGATCATCCGGCGTAAAAGAGTCGTGCGGGTGCTCTGTGAGAATCCCAAGCACAAACAGCGGCAGGGCTGATACCAGGAGGTTTTACAGTGGCGCGTATTTCTGGAGTAGATTTACCGAGAAGCAAAAGGATTGAGGTTGCCCTTACGTATATTTACGGGATTGGGCCGACAAAAGCCTCCAGAGTTGTACGGGAGGCCAAAGTTGATCCTGAGATCAGGGTTGTGGATCTGGATGAGGGTCAGGTTGTGCGTCTAAGAGAAGTTATAGATAAGAGCCACATGGTTGAGGGGGATCTCCGCCGCGAAGTGGCGTTCAACATTAAGAGAAAGATGGATCTGGGGTCGTATGAAGGATTGAGGCACAGGAGAGGTCTGCCGGTCAGAGGCCAGCGCACCAAAACCAATGCCCGGTCCAGAAAGGGCCACCGCCCATCGATCGGTGGCAGGAAAAAGAGATAGAACCTGACCACTGGAGGGAAAAATGGCCAAACCGAAAAAAGGGTCCGCCAAGAAGGTCAAGAAAAACATTCCTGTTGGCGTGGCGCATATCCAGGCGACTTTCAATAATACAATCATCACCATCACCGATACAGGTGGAAACACACTGGCCTGGTGCAGCGCCGGCAGTAAAGGATTCAAGGGTTCCAGAAAGAGCACGCCTTTCGCAGCCCAGCTTGCTGCTGATGATGCAGCGAAAAAGGCCATGGAACACGGCGTCCGAAAAGTCGACGTTCTAGTCAAAGGTCCCGGGTCCGGCCGGGAGGCGGCTCTCAGGTCGCTCCAGGCCGCAGGGCTCGTTGTGACGGTGATCAGAGACGTTACCCCGATTCCCCATAACGGATGTCGTCCTCCCAAAAGACGCAGGGTTTAAGGTGAGGTATTATTCCAGGGCGATCGATTAAGGAGGAAGAAATTGGCACGATACCGTGAATCAGTATGTCGACTCTGCAGAAGGGAAGGAACGAAGCTCTTCCTGAAAGGAGATCGATGTTATTCAGATAAGTGCGCCGTGGAACGCAGACCCTATCCCCCGGGTGTCCACGGCACCAGAAGAATCAAACATTCTGACTATGGGATTCAGCTCAGGGAGAAACAGAAGGCAAGAAGGATATACGGAGTAATGGAATCCCAGTTCAGAAATTACTTCAAGGTCGCCGACAGCCAGAAAGGCGTAACAGGGGAGAATCTTCTGATCCTTCTCGAAAGACGCCTGGACAGCACCTTTTACCGTCTTGGTTTCGCATTATCAAGAGCTGACGCTCGCCAGGTCATCAAGCACGGTCACGTATTGGTGAACGGCAGGAAGGTCGACATCCCGTCCTACCTGCTTCGTCCCGGTGATGCGGTCCAGATCAGGGAGAAAAGTCGAAACTCCGTCCGGATCCAGGAGGCTATGGTCTCTGCGGAGAGAAAGAGCGTTCCTGCCTGGTTGGACCTGGAGGTAAAACAGTTCAAAGGGGTGTTCAAGAACTATCCCACGCGTGAGGAGATCGCACTGCCAGTCCAGGAGCAGCTCATAGTGGAGCTGTACTCCAAGTAGGGATATCGCCTACCGTGTGTGGTTGAATTCACTTCCAATAGTTGATGGCTTCGCAAACAGTCATCAACGCACCCCGTACAGGGTGCCCGGATCAATGACCGATGATGCAAGTCATTGATCTGTGAGGAAAGCGAAAACCGCGTTTTTCGCTTTCCGGGGGAGTAAAAAGTCCCGCCTGGACTTTTTGCAGCACTGTCAATAGTTCCATTCGGCGAGGAGTGAAAATGACAATACTGGAAAAAAACTGGAAAAGCCTGACCCGCCCCAAGAAGCTTGAATTCGATGTTGAATCGAAGGCTGAAAATTTCTGCCGTTTTACAGCTGAACCATTCGAAAGAGGGTTCGCCACAACTCTTGGGAACGCTTTAAGGAGAGTTCTTCTATCATCACTACAGGGTGCGGCGGCAACCGCGTTCAGGATCGAAGGCGTTCTTCATGAATTTTCGACCATTCCCGGGGTATATGAGGATGTAACACAGATCGTTCTGAATCTTAAGGAGCTTCGGTTCCGTGTTCACACGGACACGCCCAAAATCGTCTCCCTGGATGTCAGTGGCGAGGCCCGGATCACGGGAGCGGACATTATTACCGACCAGGATGTTGAGATTCTCAATCCGGAAAATCCTGTCGCAACTCTGGAGAAGGGCGCTCACCTGAAGATGGAGATAGTGGTAAAACTCAACAAGGGATTCGTTCAGGCGGAGAGAAACAAGGACGAGGATCTTCCAGTAGATTTTATTGCTATCGACTCTATCCATTCACCCATCGTCAAGATCAATTACCGGGTGGATAATGCCCGTGTCGGCCGCATGACCGATTATGATAAATTGATAATGGAAATCACCACCGACGGCAGTGTGTCTTCTGAAGATGCCCTGGCGATTTCTGCCAAGATCCTTAAGGAGCATATGAACCTCTTTGTCAATTTTGAGGAAGAGGAAGCCGGCGATGATGAAATAGAGAAGGAGACAGAAGAGGAGAAGGTGAAGCTCTTCGAGAAACTCAACAAGCACGTCAACGAACTGGAACTCTCCGTCAGATCCATTAACTGTCTGCAGAACGCTAATATCGGTTCCATTGGAGAACTCGTTCAGAAAACCGAATCCGAGATGCTCAAGACGAAGAATTTCGGTCGGAAATCGCTGAATGAACTCAAGGAAATCCTGGATACGATGGGTCTGGCTTTTGGCATGGACATCAGAGGATGGTCCCCTGAACAGATCGATTCTGATGAACAGGCCCCTGCGGAAGCCTGATAGAAATCGGAAACTGGCCCTTTCAACCGGTCAGGAAATATATATGGAAAGGTAGGGATTTGAATGCGCCATCTTAAATCTGGAACGAAATTGGGAAGGACTCCAGCTCACAGGAAGGCCCTTTTCCGCAACATGGTCACGTCCTTGCTGAAACATGAACGGATCGTGACCACTGAGGTAAAGGCCAAGGAAGTTGGCCGGTTGACAGAAAAGATGATCACATTGGGCAAAAGAGGGGATCTCCACGCGAGACGGCAGGCCATAGCTTTCATTAAGAACAACGAGGTGATCAAGAGGCTCTTTTCGGAGTATTCCGGGAGGTATAAGGCCAGGGATGGTGGATACACGAGGGTAATCAAGCTGGAGCCAAGATCGGGTGATAATGCACCCATGGCCATAGTTGAACTGGTGGACCGCACAATTCAGGAGAAGAAGGCCGAGAAAGGCAAGCCTGAAAAGCTTGCCAGGAAGGCTGAGAAGGCCGCTGCTTCCGAAAAAAAAACCGGAGCCAAAAAAGCAAAGGCCCCCGTCAAGGTGAAGAAGGGGACCTTAGAAACGGCCAAATCCAGGAAGACTGAACCTGAGAAAACAGATAAAAAAACAGCTGCCGCACCCAAAAAGACCAAAAAGCCTTCCTCCGCAAAGAAGAAAGACGACACTCCATAAAGAAGAGGAAAAAGAGAG
>QIEJ01000096.1 GCA_003228585.1 Pseudomonadota bacterium | reverse complement strand
CGTCTTGCCATGATCAACGTGACCTATCGTCCCTACGTTAACGTGCGGCTTCGTCCTCTCAAACTTCGCCTTAGACATCTCATTCCTCCTTCATTATGCAACCCCGGACTGGGCCATCACCTCTTCGGCGATATTCTGGGGCACCTTCGCATAGTGCGCATAGTGCATTGTGTAGGTGGCCCTGCCCTGGGTCATGGATCTAAGTTCCGTAGCGTAACCAAACATCTCTGCAAGGGGGACCGTGCATGTGATCACTTTGGCTCCCGCCCGGTCATCCATGCTCGCGACCTTGCCGCGGCGACCGCTCAGGTCTCCCATCACATCGCCCATGTATTCCTCGGGGACGACAACCTCTACATCCATAATGGGCTCAAGCAGCACCGCACCCGCCTTCCGCACTCCCTCCTTGAAAGCGATGGACCCGGCGATCTTGAACGCCATCTCTGAAGAATCAACCTCGTGGTAAGATCCATCGTAGAGGGCTGCGTGAACATCAATTACCGGGAACCCGGCCAGAACCCCCTGCTCCATAGCCTCCACAATGCCTTTCTGAACAGCGGGAATATACTCTTTGGGTATAACCCCACCCACGATCCTGTTGTCGAAGGTGAAACCGGTCCCCGGGTCGTTGGGAGACAGCTCGATCCAGATATGGCCATACTGGCCCCGACCTCCGGACTGCTTTACGAAACGCCCCTCGGCCTTGACAACCGCTGTGATAGTCTCACGATAGGCTACCTGAGGCGTACCAACGTTGGCACCGACATTGAATTCCCTCATCAAACGATCGACTATTATCTCAAGATGCAGCTCTCCCATCCCCGAGATGATAGTCTGGCCTGTATCAGGATCCGTATTTATTCGGAAGGTTGGATCCTCCTGAGACAGCTTGGTCATGGCCACTCCGAGCTTCTCCTGATCAGCCTTCGTTTTTGGCTCAATGGCGATGGCGATAACCGGCTCCGGGAACTCAATCTGCTCGAGGATAACCGGGTTCCCGGGATCGCACAGGGTGTCCCCTGTGAAGGACTTGGACAGACCGACACAGGCGACAATGTCCCCGGAATAGACTTCCTTGATATCCTCACGTTTGTTGGAATGCATCTTCAGCAGACGACCCACTCTCTCCTTCCGGCCCGAACTGGAATTCAGCACATAACTGCCTGCCTCAAGATGTCCGGAGTAGATGCGGATAAAAGTCAGATGCCCCACGTGGGGATCGGTCATGATTTTGAATACGAGAGCGGAGAAAGGCTCGCTATCATCAACTTTTCTCTGAACGGGCGCGCCGGCATTTTCGTCCACACCCATTATGGCCGGTATGTCGACAGGGGAAGGGAGATAGGCCACCACTGCATCGAGCAGAGGCTGAACACCTTTGTTCTTGAATGCCGATCCGCACAGAACCGGAACAATCTTCAGTTCAAGGGTTGCCCTGCGTACAGCCGTCATTATCTCGGCCTGATCGATCTGCTCGCCCTCCAGATATCTCTCCAGAAGGGAGTCATCTACATCCGCGAGGGCCTCGATGAGTGCCTCTTTTGCCTCATCCACCTGCTCGACCATATCGGCCGGAATCTCTGTTTCCGTCACTTTAGCGCCCATGGTGGAATCGTCGAAACTGTAAGCGACTTTCCTGACAAGGTCCACCATCCCCGAAAAATGTTCCTCCGAGCCGATGGGCAACTGGATCGGGATGGGGTTGGCCCCGAGGCGGTCTGCGATCTGCTCTACCACGCGGTTGAAATCAGCTCCGGTCCGGTCCATCTTGTTGATGAAAGCAACTCTTGGAACAAGGTATTTGTCCGCCTGGCGCCAGACTGTCTCGGATTGCGGCTCGACTCCTCCCACAGCGCAGAATACGGCAATAGCCCCGTCGAGGACCCTGAGTGATCTTTCAACCTCCATGGTAAAATCGACGTGGCCCGGAGTATCGATGACGTTTATCCTGGTGTCTTTCCAGTAGGCGGTGGTCGCGGCGGAGGTAATGGTGATGCCTCTCTCCTGCTCCTGCTCCATCCAGTCCATCACCGCGGCACCGTCATGGACCTCACCCATCTTGTGGGAAACCCCGGTGTAGAAAAGTATCCTCTCCGTTGTCGTGGTCTTGCCAGCATCGATGTGGGCCATAATGCCGATATTTCTATGTTTGTTAAGCTCGTACTGCCTGGGCACAAATTACTCCAAATCCCGTTTCAGTCCCGGGATCAGATCCCGGGACTCTGATTACCATCTATAATGGGCAAAGGCCTTGTTGGCTTCGGCCATGCGATGGACATCCTCTTTTTTCTTTATGGACACGCCGCGGTTGTTGGCGGCGTCGACAAACTCGTTTGCCAGTTTTTCCATCATCGTTCTTTCGGATCGTCCCCGGGCGCTGGCGATGAGCCAGCGGATGGCCAGGGCCTGTTTGCGATCATACCGGACTTCCACCGGGACCTGGTAGGTCGCGCCCCCTACACGTCGGGATTTGACCTCCAGAGTAGGCTTGGTGTTGTCTATCGCCTTTTTGAAAACGGTCAGCGGATCCTCGTTCACCTTCAGGGCAATAAGATCCATGGCATCGTAAAAGATGGTCTCAGCCAGGCTTTTTTTGCCGTCGAGCATCAAACTGTTGAGAAACTTCACCACCAGTTTGTCCTTGTATTTTGGATCCGGGATTATTTCCCTTTTCTTTGCGACCCTTCTACGAGCCATCTCCTACCTCCAGATTTACTTGGGCCGTTTCGCCCCATATTTGGAACGGCTCTGTCTCCGGTCCGCGACACCGGCCGTATCAAGGGTTCCTCGGACGATGTGATACCGAACACCGGGAATGTCCTTGATCCTGCCCCCTCTGATGAGGACCACCGAGTGCTCCTGAAGATTGTGGCCAACTCCGGGGATGTAGGACGTTACCTCTATGCCGTTGGTCAACCTTACCCTGGCCACCTTCCGCAATGCGGAATTGGGCTTCTTGGGCGTCGTTGTATACACACGCGTACAGACTCCCCGCTTCTGTGGACATTGCTGCATGGCCGGGCTTTTTGATTTTCTTACAGCCTTTTTCCGGCTCTTTCTGACCAACTGGTTAAGTGTCGGCATTGGTTAACCCCTTATCAATCATCCTCTGATAACAAACACCCATGAAAAGGCGTAAGGAGCCTCTCGCGGCCTGCAACCTTCTTCAAGAGGCCCTGCCAGCTCCTTAGCCGGTCCAGGCGAGAATCCGGTAAACTCCCGCCGGACCTACAGAATTCCTGTTTTTATGTGTTCCCCCCACCAGCCGATTTCAGCTTGAGGAAAACTCGGTGAAGCTATCAATCCATTTCCCATTTGTCAAGCTAAAACGTTGGGTGGTTATCTAAATTCCGTTAACTGCTCACTGATTACTTGTCTAAAAAACCCTCCGGTAAATCTGTGGGTTTCACGCCGGTCTCGAGGTATTTTTTCAGACCCGTTCCCGCAGGGATCAAACGGCCAACGATGACATTCTCCTTGAGGCCTCTGAGGTAGTCCATCTTCCCCGAGATGCTTGCCTCTGTCAGAACTCTGGTAGTTTCCTGGAAGGATGCCGCCGAGATGAAGCTCTCGGTGTTCAGGGACGCCTTGGTTATGCCCTGAAGGATGGGTTTTCCTGTGGCCGGCCGGCCTCCCTCTTTGATGACGCGCTCGTTCTCCTCCGCAAACACAGCCCGCTCCACCTGTTCACCAACCAGGAATCGCGTATCACCTACATCCTCGATGCTGACCTTCTTCAGCATCTGTCGGATGATAACCTCGATGTGCTTATCATTGATCTTTACACCCTGCAGCAGATATACCTCCTGGACTTCGTTGACAAGGTATTTCTGAAGTTCCTTTTCGCCGAGAACGTGCAAAATATCATGGGGATTGGGAGAACCGTCCATCAGAGGTTCTCCTGCGCGGACCCTGTCTCCCTCATGAACGCTGATGTGTTTGCCCCTGGGGATCAGGTACTCTCGAGGCTCCCCGACATCCGGTCTTACTTCTATCCGCCTCTTGCCCTTGACATCTCGACCGTAATGAACAATTCCGTCGATCTCACTGATGGTAGCCTGTTCTTTGGGCACCCTGGCCTCGAAGAGCTCCGCGACTCTTGGCAGGCCACCGGTAATATCCTTGGTTTTGGTTGTTTCAATGGGAATTTTGGAGAGGATGTCACCCTGCTCAATTTCATCACCCTCATTGACCAGAATGATGGCTGCGGATGGCATAAAGTACCTTGCGGTTGACTTGGTCCCTGGAACTTTGAGAGTCTTCCCGGCATCGCTTTTCAGTGATATCCTCGGCCTGAGATCCGTGCCCTGGTATTCGGTGATGACCTTGCTGGCGATACCGGTGACCTCGTCAACCTGCTCCTTCATGGTTCGGCCTTCAATGATATCTCCGAATTTGATCCTGCCGCTGACTTCGCTGAGGATCGGAGTGCTGAAGGGGTCCCACTCGGCGATCAGCTGTCCCACCGCGACCTTGGCGGAATCCTCAAATTTCAACCTCGCTCCGTAGATCAGGGGGTACCGTTTCTTCTCCCGCCCATTATCATCAGTGATGGCTATCTCGCCGTGCCGGTTCATGACAACCAGATCACCGTGTCTGCCCCTGATTGTCACAAGATTGATGTATTTAATAATGCCTGCGATCTTGGCTTCAAGGGAGGTCTGTTCGACACGTCGGCTGGCTGTACCTCCAATGTGGAAGGTTCTCATGGTCAACTGCGTGCCAGGCTCACCTATGGACTGGGCCGCGATGATTCCCGCCGCCTCACCTACCGCTACCAGCTGTCCTCTCGCAAGATCTCTGCCATAACACTTGACGCAGATTCCCTGCTTTGCCCTGCAGGTGAGGGCCGACCGTATGGCAATGCCTTCGTACCCAAGCCCCCTGATGTCGATCTCGTGAGCGGCGTCCTCGTTTATTTCCTCTGACGCGCCGACGATGACCTCACCGGATTCGGGGTCCTTGATATCTTCGAGAGCGATGCGGCCCAGTATCCGCTCTTCCAAAGGCTGGATGACCTCTCCGCTCTCAACAAGAGAGGTCACGACAATCCCATCGTGGGTACCGCAGTCCTTGGTGGTGACGATACAGTCCTGGGCTACGTCAATCAGCCTTCTCGTCAGGTAACCGGAATTGGCAGTCTTCAACGCTGTGTCGGCGAGGCCTTTTCGGGCACCGTGAGTAGAGATGAAGTACTCGAGGACCTTCAGACCTTCACGGAAGTTGGCCCTGATGGGAGTTTCAATGATCTCCCCTGAAGGTTTGGCCATCAATCCCCTCATACCCGCCAGCTGTCTGATCTGTTGTGCCGACCCGCGGGCGCCTGAATCGGCCATCATGTAGATGGAGTTGAATGTCCCCTCCCCTTCGACGCCTTCATCCTCGAGATCCTCCATGACCTCTCTGGCAATAACTTCAGTGACGTGGGCCCAGATGTCCACGACCTTATTATAGCGCTCGCCATCTGTAATAAGTCCGTCCGTGTACTGGTTCTGAACTTCTGCGACCTCTTTCTCAGCCCTTGAGAGAAGCTCAGTCTTCCTGCCGGGAATTTTCATGTCGGTGATACAGATGGACAGGCCGGAGCGGGTTGCGAAAGTGAACCCGAGGTCCTTCAGACTGTCGAGGAGATATATTGTCTTCTCACTTCCGGCCAGCATGAAGGAGTTATTAATAAGGTCTCCGAGTTCTTTCTTTCGCAGGAGACAGTTGACGTGTTCGAAGGGGATCTCCTCGGGTATGACATCATAGAGCAGCACCCTGCCTACCGTAGTGTCAATGATTTCGCCGTTATGCCTGACCTTTATACCCGACTGAAGGTCCACGGCTTCCTGGTCATAGGCCATGCGGACGGCATCAAAGTTGGGAAAGATCAGCCCTTCTCCCCTTGATCTCGGTCTTTTCTTGGTCATCCAGTAGATGCCAAGAACAATGTCCTGGGTTGGAATGACGATGGGTCTTCCGTTGGCCGGGGACAGGACGTTGTTGGTAGACAGCATGAGGGTCCTGGCTTCCAGCTGAGCCTCAAGGGACAGGGGTATGTGAACAGCCATCTGGTCCCCATCAAAATCGGCGTTAAAAGCAGCGCATACCAGGGGATGAAGCTGGATGGCCTTCCCTTCGATGAGGACCGGCTCAAAGGCCTGGACACCCAACCTGTGAAGCGTAGGCGCCCGATTAAGCAGGACCGGGTGGTCCTTGATAACCTCATCGAGAACATCCCATACCTCGGGCCGTTCCTTTTCAACCATCTTCTTGGCGCTTTTTATCGTAGTGACGTGCTCATACTGCTCCAATTTGTGGTAGATGAACGGCTTAAACAGTTCCAGAGCCATTTTTTTAGGCAATCCGCACTGATGGAGCTGCAGATCAGGACCTATTACGATCACGCTGCGGCCGGAATAATCCACACGCTTGCCCAGAAGATTCTGCCTGAAACGGCCCTGTTTACCCTTGAGCATATCGCTCAAAGACTTCAGGGGCCTTTTGTTCGAGCCGACTATCGGCCGTCCTCTTCGCCCGTTGTCGAAAAGGGCGTCAACGGCCTCCTGGAGCATTCTCTTTTCGTTACGCACGATGATCTCGGGAGCGCGCAATTCCATAAGTCTCTTCAGGCGGTTGTTCCTGTTGATAACCCGACGGTAAAGATCATTGAGATCGGACGTGGCGAATCGGCCCCCGTCCAGCGGGACAAGGGGTCTCAGCTCAGGAGGTAATACGGGTATGACATCCAGGATCATCCATTCAGGCCGGTTACCCGACTCCCTGAAGGACTCTACAGTCTTGAGCCTCTTTACGACCTTTTTCCTCTTGGCTTCAGAGTTAGTCTCCAGCATCTCATGACGGAGTTCAACAGCCAGTTCATCCAGTTCAATGCGGGTTAGAAGCTCTTTGATGAATTCAGCCCCCATGCCCACTATGAAGGTGTCGCCGAACTGTTCCTTGAGTTCCCTGTAACGATCTTCGGATACAAGTTCCCGCTCCTGGAGACCGGTTTCCTCGCCTCCGGGATCGAGAACGATATATTCCTCGAAATACAGGACTCGTTCAAGCTCACGAAGCGACATATCCAGCATGAGACCTATACGGCTTGGGATGCCCTTCATAAACCAGATGTGTGCAACCGATGACGCAAGCTCGATATGGCCCAGCCTTTCCCTTCGAACCTTGGATTGAATAACCTCGACTCCGCATTTCTCACAAACGATCCCCCGGTGCTTCATACGCTTGTATTTGCCGCAATTGCACTCGTAATCCTTGGTGGGGCCAAAGATCTTGGCACAGAACAGACCATCGCGTTCCGGCTTGAAGGTTCGGTAATTAATAGTTTCCGGCTTCTTGACCTCACCGTAGGACCACGCGCGGATCTTCTCGGGAGAAGCCAGTTTCAGCTTGATGGCGTTAAAGTTGGTTGGATACTTCGGCCTGTCAAAGTATTCACTGTAGAAATCGGTTAAAGCCATTCTTCAACCTCCGGTTTGCGTCACGCTCCGACGCATGAATCAGCGCGCGGTGCACAGTGCGCGGTGCGTTTAAACCGCCCTCGCGCCCTTCGCCCTACGCCCTGTTACGCTTCCTCTTTAACTTCAAGCAGTTCCACATCGAGACAGAAACTCTGCAATTCCTTGACGAGCACATTGAAGGACTCCGGCAGCCCGGCCTCCATGGTGTTTTTTCCCTTGACGATGGCCTCGTACATTTTGGTCCGACCCGCCACGTCATCGGATTTCACAGTGAGCATCTCCTGCAGAGTATGGGCAGCGCCATAACCCTCAAGGGCCCAGACTTCCATCTCCCCGAATCTCTGGCCGCCGAACTGGGCCTTCCCGCCGAGCGGCTGCTGGGTCACAAGAGAGTATGGGCCGATGGATCTGGCATGGATCTTATCGTCAACAAGATGATGAAGTTTCAGCATGTAAATGTAACCGACCGTAACCATTCTGTGAAAGGCGATGCCTGTCTTGCCGTCAAACAGCCTGGCCTGTCCATGGACCGGAAGACCAGCCTTTTCCAGAAGATCCTGGATCTCGCTTTCCGTAGCCCCGTCGAAAACAGGTGAGGCAACCAAAAACCCCTCATCCATTCTCTCGGCCAGCTCGAAAAGTTCCTCATTTTCCATCCCGTCGATGAGTTCTAATGCCTTCTTCGACGATTCGACCAGGTTGTCGCCTGAATAAAGAGATCTGATAAGCTTGCGAAGCTGTTCAGCAGAACCACCGGAGTCAAAGAGCTCCCTGACTTTTTCCCCTACCCCCTTGGCGGCCCATCCCAACATTGTTTCGAGGATCTGCCCCACGTTCATGCGGCTGGGAACACCGAGAGGATTCAGGACCATGTCGATGGGAGTACCATCCTCCATGTAAGGCATATCCTCCACGGGCACGATCTTGGAAAGCACACCCTTGTTGCCGTGCCTACCCGCCATTTTATCGCCCACGGACAGATGCCTCTTGATCGCAAGATATACCTTGACCATTTTGATAACCCCGGGAAGCAGTTCATCACCTCTCCTGAGTTTCTCAATTTTACCGTCGAACAGGGACCGAATCATTTCCTCCTGGTTCTCGGCTCTCTGGCGAAGCGCCAGCACCCTTTTCAGCACCTTGGAATCGGACAGAGGGATGTCAAACCACTTGACCCTGGGCAATTCGTCCAGGATTTTGGCTGTTACCTTTCCCCCACTCTTGCCCAGGATAGTGCCGTCGGTTCCCTTGATGTCGGCAGTAAGCTTTCTGCCAATAATGGCTGAACGGATCTTCTCGTACATACTCTTGCGGACAATCCTTATCTCGTCATCCCGATCCTTTATGTACCTGGCGACCTGCTCGTCCTCAATATTCTGAGCCCTGACATCCTTGTCCATCCCACGCCTGGAAAAAACCTTGACGTCAATGACAACCCCTTCTACACCAGGAGGCACTCTCAGAGAGGTGTCACGAACATCCCCGGCCTTTTCACCGAAGATGGCCCTGAGCAGCTTCTCCTCGGGTGTAAGCTGTGTTTCGCCCTTGGGAGTAACCTTCCCCACCAGAATATCCCCTGATTTTACCTCGGCCCCTATTCGGACGATACCGGACTCGTCCAGATCCTTAAGCGCCTCTTCACCTACGTTGGGAATATCCCTTGTGATCTCCTCTTTGCCAAGTTTCGTATCCCGGGCCATCACCTCGAACTCCTCGATGTGGATGGATGTAAAAATATCGTCCTTAACAAGCTTCTCACTGACCAGGATCGAATCCTCAAAGTTGTAACCACCCCAGGGCATGAACGCCACGAGGATATTCTGACCAAGGGCAAGATCACCACCATCGGTGCCCGGGCCGTCAGCTATGACATCTCCTGCCAGGATTTTCTGCCCGGGCTCGACAATGGACACCTGGTTGATGCATGTGTTCTGGTTGGAGCGCCTGAACTTGGTCAGATGATAGATATCCACATTGGAGAAACCCTCGACCCCCTCCTTCTCCTCCTCCGATTCATCCACCTGGATAACTATTCGGTCAGAATCGACACTCTCGACCATTCCACTCCTCTTGGCAACCACAACGGCGCCTGAATCCCTGGCGGAAACGGATTCCATCCCCGTACCTACGAGGGGAGCGGCGGTTTTGAGGAGAGGCACAGCCTGCCTCTGCATATTTGAACCCATCAGGGCCCGGTTGGCGTCATCGTTCTCGAGGAAGGGGATCAATGATGCCGCCACAGATACGAGCTGTTTGGGGGAGACATCCATGAGATCTATCTCATCGCGCCCGACAATGGTCGGCTCGCCACCCTTGCGGGAAGCCACGAGCTCATTCTCAAACCGCCCTTTCCCGTCCAGGGGTGCATTGGCCTGGGCGATGATGTATTTGTCTTCATCCAACGCGGACAGATAGACGATCTCCTCTGTTACCCTGCCGTTTTTAATCACCCTGTAAGGGGTCTCGAGGAACCCGAACTCATTGATCTGGGCATATGTACTCAATGAAGAGATGAGGCCGATGTTGGGTCCCTCCGGGGTCTCAATGGGGCAGATCCGACCATAATGGGTTGGATGGACGTCGCGCACCTCGAAACCTGCTCTCTCCCGCGTCAGACCACCCGGGCCAAGAGCTGAAAGACGCCTCTTGTGTGTGATCTCCGAGAGAGGATTGGTCTGATCCATGAACTGAGAGAGCTGGCTGCTTCCGAAAAACTCCTTCACCACGGCAGAGACGGGCTTGGCGTTGATGAGGTCGTGGGGCATGACCGATTCCATATCCTGGATACTCATTCTCTCCTTAATGGCCCTTTCCATCCGGACCAGCCCGATACGGAACTGATTTTCCAACAGTTCCCCGACACTGCGGACACGTCTGTTTCCCAGATGATCGATATCGTCCATATGGGCATCCGTGGAACCACTCCTGAGCTTGACGAGGTACTGCATGATAGCGACGATGTCCTCGCTCATCAGCGTTCTCATTCCAAGAGGTGTATCCAGGCCAAGTTTTTTGTTCAGCTTCAGACGGCCGACCTTGGATAGATCGTACCGGTCATCGCTGAAGAAAAGCCGATCGAAATGGGTCTTGGCCGTTTCCAGAGTCGGAGGGTCACCGGGTCGCAGTTTTCTGTAGATCTCCAGAAGCGCTTCATCGCTGGTGAGAACCTTGTCCGCCGCCAGAGTGTTGCGAAGAGAGGTCTCATATTTAAGGTTGTCTATGAAAATTATCTCCAGCTCTTCAACCCCGGCTTCGATTATGCGGTCATAGATCTCCTGAGTGATCTCCTCATTGCAATCCGCTATGATCTCTCCGGTGCTCGTGTCCACAACCGGCGAGGCAAGGTATTTTTCGAAGATGTCTTCGGCCGGATCGATCTCGAACTCCGTGATGTTGGCCGCTTCGATCTTTCTTATTGTGGAGGGATAGATCTTGCGGCCTTCCCTGACAAGGACCTCTCCCGTTTTCTTGTCCGCAATCTCCCGGGACACCTTCTGAGACTCCAGGGTTTCCTTCTGGTAAAGTTTAAACGCCTTTCCCTTCTTAAGCATTACACGGTCAATGAGGTAGAACTGGCGAATAATCTCCACCGGACCAAAACCCAGAGCTTTCAGAAGAATCGTGGCCGGGATCTTCCGTCTTCTGTCGATCCGGACGTTGATCAGGCCTTTGGCATCGTACTCGAAATCCAGCCATGATCCTCTGTAAGGGATGACTCTCGCGGAGTACAGGGGGCGTCCACCCAGCATGGACTTGCTCTTGTCTAACTCATAGAACACTCCGGGTGAACGGTGCAACTGACTTACAATGACCCTTTCGGTGCCGTTGATAATAAAGGTGCCGTTGTGCGTCATCAGTGGGATTTCCCCGAGATAAACTTCCTGTTCCTTGACCTCCCGGACCTTTTTGTTTTTCGACTCCTCATCCACATCAAGATGAATGAGACGAATAGTCACATTCAGGGGGGCCGCGAAGGTCATCCCACGGTCCTGGCACTCCTGGACATCGAACTTGGGTTCGTTGATGTGGTATTCCACAAAATCCAGAAGGGTTGTCTTCGAGTAATCTTCAATGGGGAAGATCCCCTTGAAAACTGCCTGAAGACCAGTCTCTTCCCGCTCCCCGGGCACAACATTCATCTGAAGGAACTTCTCATACGATTCTTTCTGGACCTCGATCAGATTCGGCATGCTGATGATCGAGGGAAGTCTGGAATACTCTCTTCTCAGGGAGAACCTGCGCTGTACGGATTTAGCCATCGTTTCACCTCTTAAAGTAAAGGTGTGCTTATGAAGGAAAGGCGGGAGAAGGCCCTGAACAGGGCTCTTCTCCCATTAACTCACATAAAATATTTATTTGACTTCTACTTTGGCCCCGACTTCCTCGAGCTGTTTCTGGGCGTCGTCCGCCTCTTCTTTGGAGACGCCTTCCTTGATGGGGCTCGGGGCGGCGTCGACAAGGTCCTTGGCCTCCTTGAGGCCGAGACTGGTAAGGCTTCTGACAACCTTGATCACCTTGATCTTCTCAGATCCCACTTCCGCGAGAACGACATCAAACTCCGTCTGTTCCTCGGCTGCAGCAGCACCATCCCCGGCGCCTGGTACGACTGCGGCGGCAACCGGTACCGCTGCGCTCACTCCAAATTTATCCTCAAGTTCTTTTACGAACTCCGCCATCTCCAGCACGGTCATATCCTCGATAAATTTGACCACATCTTCCCTGGTAATATCGGCCATTTTCATTTCCTCCTAAAGAATCATTGTCAATTAATTGACAATATAATTTTTTTCATATCCGGATTGCTCAGGCAGCATCCTTCTGAGCACGAACAGCATCCAGCACTCTGACAAGACTGGCTGGAATCTCGCCAAGGGTTCTGACAAAATTCGTTGTGGGCGCTTGCATGGAAAACAACACGGCTGAAAGAAGGGTATCCCTGCCGGGCAGACCCGCAAGCATCTTGATTTCGTCAAGACCTATGACTTTCCCTGACAGGATGCCCACCTTGGGCTCCATATTATCGTTTTCTTTCATGAACTGGACCAGAGCTTTGGCAGGGCCTACAGGATCACCCTTGGAAAAGACAATTCCCACAGGGCCGTCGAAGTATTCCTTGACCGCTTCCATGGGAGTACCATCTGCCGCCCGAATGGAGAGGGTGTTTTTCACAACCCGAAACCTGCCCTCCACCTTGCGGAGCTGTACCCTGAAATCAGTAAGGTCAGCCACCGTCAGTCCACGGTAATCCGTCAGGACAGCCATCTCCATCTTCCTGAACAGGTCGTGCAGTTCCTGAATCCTTGATTCTCGGTCGGCGCGACTCAACTTCAAACCTCCTTTCTTTTCATGATCAGTTGACGTGATCTGTTCCACGCCGGTTCGGCAAAGACTTAATGAGACTTGAAGTGGTCCGCCGCGCCCCAGGTTATCTCCATGGAATGCCTTGGATCCGCACCGTGTCTCGGCAGGGCGTCTGGTGCCCGTTTAATTCCCCTTCGCACAAGGCTTCGGAGAACCCTGCTGTCATTGAACATCCGGTGTGGTCTGATAAGTTACTGCCACCTGTTACCGCAGGGCGTTCAACGCCCAGATGGTGTCAATTTTGACTCCCGGTCCCATGGTGGATGAAATGACTATACTCTTAAAATATCGACCTTTACTGGCCGCAGGTTTCAGTTTGACAAGTGTCTCCAGAAAAGCGGTTAGATTCTCCACGAGCTGTTCCTGGGAGAAACTTGCCTTTCCGATGGAGGAATGGACAATGCCGTTCTTTTCGGTCCTGAATTCCGCTTTACCGGCCTTTATCTCCTCAACAGCCTTGGCCAGTTCAAAGGTAACCGTTCCCAGCTTCGGATTGGGCATGAGACCCCTGGGGCCCAGGATCTTCCCCAACTTACCGACTATTCCCATGAGATCGGGTGTTGCTACAACCCTGTCGAAATCCAGCCAGCCGCCCTGGATCTTCTCGGCAAGGTCCTCCGCACCAACATGATCCGCCCCCGCATCTCTGGCTTCCTTGTCCTTTTCACCCTTGGCAAAAACCACAATACGCTCTGTTTTGCCCAGGCCGTGAGGAAGAACGGTTGCTCCCCGGACCATCTGATCGCTGCGCCGGGGATCAACACCCAATCGGACGGCACATTCTACTGTCTCGTCAAATTTGGCATTGGCTGTCTCTTTCAGCAGTGAAACGGCCGTCTCAAAATCAACGGTCTTTAATCTGTCGATCTTTTCCGCCGCCTCCGCATATCTCTTTCCAGCTTTCATATTTGAATTATCTCCTGAAAATTATTGGTCCCGCGTCCCACACCCGGAATCTGGAGTCTGGATTCCAGAGCCTAGACTCCAGGATCCTGGTCCGCTGATTCCTGACCTGCTGATTCCGGGTCCTGAATTACATGGTCCCCGATCCCGCCATCCTGGTCCTCAACTACAATCCCCATGCTGCGGGCAGTCCCCTCCACCATTTTGGAGGCCTGCCCTATATCATAGGCGTTAAGATCTGCCATCTTGGTCTGGGCAATCTTTTCAACCTGGGCTTTTGTGACCTTTCCAACTTTGACTCTGTTCGGTTCCCCTGAACCCTTCTCCAGGCCGGCAGCCTTTTTAAGGAGCACTGAGGCCGGTGGTGTCTTGGTAATAAAGCTGAAGGAGCGGTCAGCGTAGACAGTGATCACCACCGGGATGATCATTCCACCCTGGTCCTGAGTCTGGGAGTTGAACGCTTTGCAGAATTCCATGATGTTAACGCCGTGCTGACCCAGAGCCGGGCCTACCGGAGGGGATGGATTTGCCTGCCCGGCAGGGATCTGAAGTTTAATGAATCCAAGGATTTTCTTTGCCATTAATTTATCCCTTCATTTATCAGTTTTTTTCAACCTGCAGGAACTCGAGTTCCACCGACGTCGCCCTCCCAAAGATGGTCACCAGGACTTTGAGCTTTCCCTTCTCCTCGTTGACCTCCTTGACGATTCCGTTGAAATTGGTGAAAGGACCATCAACAACACGCACACTTTCACCTTCCGAGAAAACAACTTTCGGAGTGGGCCGTTCGGCGCCTTCCTCGACCTGCTGAAGAATCTTGGACACCTCGTTACTGGACAGGGCCGCGGGAGTGGAACCGCCCACGAATCCGGTAACCTTGGGAAGGCTGTTGACAAGGTGCCACGTTTCGTCGCTCAGAGCCAATTCGACAATGATATATCCGGGAAAGAATTTACGCGTTGAAATTTTCTTACGGCCCTTCTTAAGTTCTACAACACTCTCGGAAGGGATCATGATATTCCCCAGGTATTCCTCTTTCCCATGCTCGCTGAATTTCTGATGGAGAGCCTCTTTAACCTGATTTTCATAGCCGGTATGAGTATGAACGACATACCAGTTCATTTCAGGTTCTGTCACGGTTGTCATCAGGTCCCCTATCCCAGAACATACTGGATGAACTTACTCAGAAGAATATCTATGAAACCCAGATAAAAAGAGATAATAGTCGTAACCACAAGCACGACACCGGTTGAGGCAATGGTGTCCTGTCTGGAGGGCCAGGTCACTTTTTTCAATTCAACCTTTACTTCACTTAGAAATGTCCGGATTCTTCTCAACATGTCTGTATCCCTGTATTTTATTCAAACAAAACAAACCCTCTCCCGTCGCGTTGAAAAGAAATTGGCAGGCCAGGAGGGATTCGAACCCCCATCACCCGGTTTTGGAGACCGGTGCTCTAACCGTTAGAGCTACTGGCCTATTCCTTTTCAGCGATGGAAACGGGTTTACTTCGTCTCCTTGTGGACCCTGTGGCCCTGGCAAAAACTGCAGTATTTTTTCAGTTCAATTCGCTCGGTTGTATTTCTCTTGTTTTTAGTCGTCGTATAGTTGCGCCTTTTGCATCCTGTACATTCAAGTGTTATGATTACGCGCATTCTCGTCGATCCTTATCAGTAAGTCTGGCTGGAATTTACTCGATAATTTCGCTGACGACGCCGGCACCCACTGTCCGGCCGCCCTCGCGGATGGCGAAGCGAAGCTCCTTCTCCATGGCGATGGGG